>DATKLB010000001.1:0-5263 GCA_035542615.1 Spirochaetia bacterium
CCATGGCCTGGGAAGTGCGCGCATGGTACACGAATCACGTTCCCTCCGGCGCCTACCAGGGCTACGGCGCTCCCCAGGGGTCTTTTGCCCTTCAGATGGCCGCAGCAGAGCTTGCCGATCAGCTGGGAATGGACCTGGTGAGGTTTCTGGACAGAAACCATGTCCGGGAGGGAGACATCCTCGAGGTCCTCAAGAGCCTGGGCGAGGGTCGGGCCGGCGCCGCATCCCGCGTGCGCAGCTGCGGTCTGGATCGGGCCTTGAAGCTGGGAAGCGAAAGCATCGGCTGGGGAACCACGCCGGCCGCCGAGTCGGATGTGAAGATCGGCAAGGGCGTCGTCATCATCCAGCAGGGCTCCGGGCTGCCGGGCCTCGATCAGGCATGCGCGGACGTGAAGCTCCTCTCCGACGGGTCTTTCATGGTCCACTCCGGCGGAGCGGACCTCGGCACGGGCCTCGATACGGTGCTGGCAAAGATCGTGGCCGAAACTCTGTGCTGCGACATGGAGAGAGTTGCGGTCATTTCCGGAGACACGGATACGACGCCCTTCGACAAGGGCGCTTACGCTTCGAGCGGCACGTATTTTTCCGGCAACGCTTCGCTGAAAGCGGCACAGGCCCTGAAGGTGAAGATGCTGGAGGTCGCCGCTTCAGTGCTCAAGGAAGCGCCGACAGGGCTCACACTGCAATTCCCGGGCAGGGTCGTGGGAAGATCCGGGGCGCTCGACTTCGACGCAATCGCGCGCTACTGCCAGGGAGGTGAGGGGCCAGGTGAGCTGGTTGGTCATGCCTCGTTCACCACCGACGACGCAGCGTTCCCGTACGCTGCCCACGTCTGCGAGGTGGCGGTGAATCTGCGCACCGGTGCGGTCGAGGTGCGCCGCTACCACGCCATCACCGACTGCGGCACGCCAATCAATCCAGAGCTGGCGCAGGGACAGGTGTACGGGGCGATACTGAAGTCCATCGGGCACACTCTGTACGAGGAAATGGTCTTCGACGAGCAGGGCCGGTGTCTGACGACGGCCCTCGCCGATTACGGTGCGCCGATGATTCAGGAGCTCCCCCGGGAGATCGAGGTGAGCTTCGTTGAAACGGATGACCCTTTCGGGCCCTTTGGCGGAAAAAGCGTGTCCGAGATCAGCATGAACGGGGCCGCGCCGGCGATCGCGATTGCGGTCCACAATGCGACCGGCGTCTGGATCCGCGATTGGCCCATCACGCCGGAGAAAATCCTGACTGCCCTGGGGAGGTTCTCGTGATTGCCACAACGCCGCATGACATCCAGAGACAGATCGACACTTTCGGCAAGAGGCCCTCCTCGGGTCTGCACGGGAAGGACTTCCTTCTCACGTGGGACAAGACCCGGGAAGAGCTGGAGGCGATCCTGTCGATCGCCCTGATCCTCAAGGCTTTCCGCACGAGCAACATCTCCCCGCGGTTGTGGGACTCCGGCCTCGCGGTTTCCCAGTTTCGCGACAACTCCACGCGCACCCGGTTCAGCTTCGCCTCGGCATGCAACCTGCTCGGGCTCACGGTTGCCGATCTCGACGAAGGCAAATCCCAGATCGCCCATGGTGAGACGGTGAGGGAAACCGCGAACATGATCTCCTTCATGGCGGAGGTGATCGGAATCCGTGATGACATGTACATCGGCAAGGGACACACGTACATGCTGAACGTCGCCGAGGCGGTGGAGCAGGGGTTCCACGACGGCGTTCTCGAACAGCGCCCGACAATCGTCAACCTGCAGTGCGACATCGACCATCCCACGCAGAGCATGGCGGACCTCCTGCACCTGGTGACGGAGCTCGGAGGAATCGAGAACCTCCGGGGCAGGAAGGTCGCGATGAGCTGGGCCTATTCCCCCTCCTACGGGAAACCGCTTTCCGTGCCGCAGGGTGTCATCGGTCTGTTCACGCGTTTCGGCATGCAGGTCTCCCTGGCGTATCCTGAGGGCTATTCACTCATGCCGGATGTGGTGGCGCAGGCAAGGAAGTTTGCGGCTTCGTCGGGGGGGAGCTTCCATATCAGCTCCTCCATGGAGGAGGCTTTCGACGGGGCTGATGTCGTCTACCCCAAGAGCTGGGCGCCATTTGCCGTGATGGAGGAGCGCACGAAGATCGTGGAGACGGGCGACGCGAAGGCACTCTCCGAGCTGGAGAAGCGTTGTCTTGCAAACAACGCGAACTTCAAGAGCTGGCAGTGCACGGAGAGCCTGATGGCGCGCACGAACGACGCCCTGTACCTCCACTGTCTGCCTGCCGATATCACGGGGGTGAGCTGCGCCGAAGGTGAGGTTTCGGCCGAGGTCTTCGATCGCTTCAGGACCAGGCTCTACCGGCAGGCCGGCTACAAGCCGTATGTCATTGCCGCCATGATCCTGGCGTCCCGCATCTCGGATCCCGCGGCCCGCCTTTCCACGATTCTCGACAGGGCAGAAAGCCGAACGCGTTGAGGGCCCGGCGGCCCTTCTTCCTCTAGGCTATACTCAGCCCATGGCGAAAACAACGCGTGTTGGAATTCTCACCGCAGGCGGCGACAGCCCCGGCTTGAACGCGGCGATCCGGGGGGTCGGCAAGGCTGCGATGGGACACTACGGAATGGAGTTCATCGGCTTCCGCGACGGGTTTCGCGGGCTGGCCGAGAACCGCACCATGAAACTTGACAAGGCCACTTTGTCAGGCATCCTCACCGTCGGCGGCACTATCCTGGGCACGAGCAGGGACAAGCCGCACCGAATGGAAATCAACGGTCAGACACGGGACATGACGCCGGTGATCGCCGACGTTTGCAGGAAGAACGGACTGAACGTTCTGGTATGCCTGGGCGGAGGAGGGACCCAGCGCAACGCCCTGCGGCTGGTGAAGGCCGGGCTCCCGGTCGTAACGCTCCCCAAGACCATCGACAACGATGTCGCCCTGACCGATGCGACCTTCGGCTTCGACACGGCAATGGGGATCGCTACAGATGCCATTGACCGCCTTCATAGCACCGCGCACAGCCACCACCGCATCGTCGTCGTCGAGATCATGGGCCATCAGGCCGGCTGGCTTGCGCTCGGGGCGGGAATCGCAGGCGGCGCCGACGTGATTCTCATCCCGGAGATCCCGTACGAGGTGGGCAGCATAGCTCAGGCAATCCGGGAACGCAGCCGACTCGGCACGAATTTCAGCATCGTGGCGGTAGCAGAAGGAGCGATGAGCGGCGTCGACTGGCACACCCGCCAGAGAGCCGAGCAGAAACGGGCAGCGGCGCAGACCGAGACCGACCGGCAGGCCGCACGGCTGGAGCTGGGAACGCTGGATGCCCGTCACGAAGGCAACACAATGCGGCTCGCCCGGCAACTGGAGGAGCTGACGGGGCTGGAATCACGCGTCACCATCCTGGGCTACGTTCAACGCGGAGGAACTCCCTCACCGGCAGATCGGCTGCTGGCAACCCGCCTGGGCACCGCGTGCGCCGATTTCATCGCCAGGGGAGTTTTCGGCATCATGGTGGCAGCCCGGGGCGACGGGGTGGCGGCGGTGCCGATCGAGGAAGTTGCTGGAAAGGTGAAGACCGTGCCCCTGGACCATCCCTGGATCACGAGTGCGAGGCGGGTCGGAACGTGCCTCGGAGACCAGGAGCGGAGCTGAGCAGGTGGACCAGAAAGTCCTCCAGGTCGACGCACAGACCGGGTTTTACCGTGTGCGCCGCTACGAGGTCGGAAGGTTCTTCGGGCCGGTCGACCTTGGTCTTCACCTCTCATCCCATTTCGACTCCCTGAACATCGGCGTCGGTCTGCTCGCGGGGTCCATTTTCCCCGGCTCCAACAGGCTCTTCGTCACGGGATTTTCCCCGTGCTGGCGAGGATTCTTCGTCTCCACCATGGGCGGCGCCGGCCTTGCATTCGACAACCTCGGTCTGAACATGGTCTCCCTGATCGGCAAGGCGCCGGTTCCTTCCATCCTCTACCTCAACCGCAGCGGGGGCGAGGAGGTGCAGGTAGAGCTCCTGCCCGTGCAGGCATCCGACATATGGCGTCAGGGAAGGGGAGGCGCGTACGCGCTCATGGATCACGTGTACCAGCTGCTGGGCAGCCGCTACGGGACCGACCCCCGTGTCCTCGCGACAGGCCCCGCTGCCCTTGCAACAGACATGGGCGGCATCCTTTCCGTGCCGGTTACCCAGGGCCGGCTCACGGCCGTGGATACGTGGGCAGGCCGTGGAGGGATGGGGAGCAGGATGCTGCAGCAGCACGGGATAGCAGCCGTCATCTTCGGGGGAACCTACATTGACGAGGACTTCCGGGACCGCAAGGTGGCGGACGAATGGTTCGAAGCCAAGTACAAGCAGCGCATGCTGGCCAAGGACATGGAGGCTACGACCAAGTATCGCTACGACCCGAAGCTCGAAACAGGGGGAACGTTCGGGGTGAATTACGCCGCAGTCGGCGGCAGGCTGATCGCTTTCAATTATCGCTCACTCCTGCAGGCCGAAGAGACCCGGCTCTCCCTGCACGAAAAGCTCATCGTGAACCATTACCTCGCGCAGTTCAATGAGGAGACGATCGTCCCCCGGCGGCAGCACACGTGCGGGGAGCCCTGCTCCGCGGTGTGCAAGAAGATGAAGGACGATTACAAGAAGGACTACGAGCCGTACCAGGCCATGGGACCGCTGTGTGGCATCTTCGATCAGCGCGCCGCCGAGCAGATCTGTCACCACGCTGATATGCTCGGCTTCGACGGAATCTCCGTTGGCGGCGTCCTCGCATGGATGATGGACCTGCTGGACACCGGCGAGCTCACCGGCAGTGAGCTGGGCGTGTCACGGCTTCCCCGATGGTCCGTGGAGGGGTTCGACCCGGTCAGCGACTCGGCTCACAACGCGGAGCTGGGCGTGGAGCTGCTCGATTCGATCGTTGAACGTCGCGGCGTGGTCGATCTGTCGCAGGGCGCCCGCAAATGGGGGAGACAGCTATCACGCACCAGGGGCAAGCGACTCCTGGACAGCTTCGTGTATGTCGCTTTCGGGCGGCAGGGCTGGATCGTCCCGAACCAGTACTGGGCGCCCGGGGTGCTGGCCCCGATGCCGATCATGGGCAAGTACTACATGTACTACGGTTTCGCCTTTGCTCCGCCTCGCACCCTCGGGCGCCTGTGCGCCGAGCGGTTCCAGAAGGAGCTGCTGCTGGACACGGCGGGGTTCTGCAGGTTCCACCGGGGCTGGGCCGAGGAGACGGCCCCGGACATCTTCGGCAACATCTTCGGCATGAAAGAACAGC
>DATKLB010000002.1:0-4079 GCA_035542615.1 Spirochaetia bacterium
AGCCGGCCGGCTTGCCCGCCTTGTCGTTGGCGCGGCGGAAGGCGAAGGCGCCGGTGGCGCCGGTCCACTTGACGGTGGGCAGCGCCTGCTGCACCGCGGCGCGGTCCTGGGCGAGGTCGCCGGTGAGCTTCACCTTCTTCAGCGCGGCGGCCAGGATGTGCATCGCGTCGTAGGCCTGGGCCGCGAACTGGTCAGGATCCGCGCTGTACATTTTTCGGAAAGCCGCTACGAACGCCCTGCTCTTCGGGGCGGTGCTGTCGATGAACCAAGCGCTGCCCACGATGAGCCCTTCTGCCGCCGCCTTGGCGTTTCTGAGCACGTTCGGGCTGTTGAAGCCGTTTCCTCCCACGATCGGCTGGACGATCCCGATTTCGCGGGCCTGCTGGAGCACGGGGATCGCCTCTCCGACGAGAGAGCTTACGACGAAAATGTCCGGCCTGCGGGCGTTCAGCTTGCTGAGCTGCGTGCGAAAGTCCGCGTCTCCCCTGCTGTAGCTCTCGGTGGCCACCAGCTGGATGCCGAGCTTCTGCAGGGCGGCCTTGAATACTTCAGCCTCACTCTTGCTGTACTCATTGGTGGCCTCGTAGAGGAGGGCGGCCTTCCGCGGGTGGAACCTGGCTGCAACCGCCGCGAGGCTTCCCGGAATGACCCCTGACTGCAGCAGGCTGTCTCGGAAGATGAAGTTGCCCATGGCAGTGATTCCGGTCGCGGTATTGCTCGTTGCAAGGACCGGTACGCCTGCTTTTTGCGCAACGGGGTCCGCCGCGAAGGCAGTGCTGCTGAGAGTCGGACCGATGATCGCAGAAACTTTTTCATCATCGATCAAGCGGCTGAAGACGCTGATCCCCTCCTGCTTGTCCGCCTTGTCGTCCATGAAGATCAACCTGATCTTCGCTGCTCCGAGCAGCTTCCCGGCGTTGATCTCGGAAAGGGCCAGCTCGAGGCCCTTCCTGATGGATACGCCGTACGCGGAGTTGTCCCCGGTGAGTGTTTCCACAGCCCCGACCTTGATCTCAGAGGGCAGCGGCGCGGCGGAGAGACGCGCAACGGAAAATGCAAGCAGACCGAGAACCGATGCGAGGACGGTTCGTCTGAGGTTTCTCATGTGGAGACGAATTTGTTCCGAGGCTCGAGCTTCGTCAAGGGACAAGAGAGGCGCGGACGGGTAGCAAGCCGACCCGCTCAGTACGTGAGCTCTCCGAGAGGGGTCATGCCGAGAGGTTCTTTCCCCTGGGAAAGCGCGATCACGAGATGCCATTCCCGGGTCTCCCCCGGCGCCAACCGGCTCCCCATGCCCCACACCCTGGCGAAGTCGATCCGGTCCATTCCTCCCGTCGCGGGTTCGGGAGCGATGTTGTACTGCCCTGCAAGACCTCCCTCGTTCAGCCACATGCCGAGGTAGGGGACTTTTTCCGCCGGCCATGCCAAGCCAATCGTGAGCTCCCGGGTGGCATCGCGCAGCATGCACCAGCCCTCCGTCACTCGGCCGGCGAAGTAGTACTTCTGGTATCCCGTGTCGTTGCGCCGGGGAACCCTGTCGAGGCGGATTTGCCTTCCATCCGCGCGCCGTGCCGCGGGGAAGTCGTAGCGCTCTCCGTAGCCGCCCAGAGCTTCTCCGGGGACGGCATTGACGATCCTGTTCATGCCTGCCGGCACGACAAACTTCATTCCCTCGTTCGCGTTGAAAAGCGGGTGGGCGGCCCAGATGAAATCGAGGGGAAAGCATGTCGGATTCGCCGCGGCGTACTTCGCTACGAGCTTGTCCCCCTCCAGGGAAACGGTTTTTTTCAGCACGTACGGGAATCGGACTCCGCTGACCGTCAGGGTGAGAGAATCTCCATCAATCGTATGGTCCCAGGGGATCGTCCAGACTTCCCCATGATCCGGCACTTCCGCCCCGGCCCACGGCGCCGACTCATAGAAACATCGTGAGACAGTCGGAAACATTTCGTCGAACCCGGCGAACTCTCCCGTGTCGTACGGGTCCGCGTACCCGGTGCGCGCAAAAACGGGAGAGGGATTCTGCCAGAGGGTTTCCACCCCCAGTCCCTTGTGAACAAGCGAGATTGTCTTCGCTCCCCACGCGGGAAGTATTGTTGCCCGTATCCTCCCGTTGTCGAGAACGACCGCATCCTGGTCCTTGTACCTCCCGCGGGATACCGTACTCACGCGCCCCTCACTGTCTCGAAAAGGGCGACGATGTTCTCTACGGGAACAGTGGCCTGGATGTTGTGAACATTGTTGCAGACAAACCCCCCGCCTTTCGAGAAAATCGCGACGTTGTGCGCGACCTCTTTCCTCACCTGCTCTGGAGTCCCGAACGCCAGGGTATGCTGGGCGTCAATGGCTCCGCCCCAGAAAGTGAACGTCTCTCCATACTTCCCCTTGAGGAACTCGGGGGACATCCCGGCGGCCGAGATCTGGACAGGGTTGAGGATGTCGATCCCTGCTTCGGCAAAGTCATCGAGATAGGCGACGATGGATCCGCAGGTGTGAAAGAAGGTCTTCCAGCCGGTGTTGGCGTGAACCCACTCATTCATCTTCTTGTGCAGGGGCTTGAAGATCTCCCGATAGGCCTCGGGTGCAATAAAAGGCCCGTTCTGTGAGCCGAAATCGGTGCCGCTCATGACCACGACGTCGATCCGGTCTCCCACCGCCTGGCGATACATTTCGAGGTTTTTCATCTGCAGCTCGAGCTGCAGGCGAAAGATCTCCTTGACGTAGTCTTTTCTCAGCAGGGATGAGACATACCATTCCTCGGGGTCCCGTATCCCTTTCGGGTGCGTGACTGCCGGCCCCGGGACTATGGCAATATCACCAAACCCCGCGCCCCAGAAGTTCCCCAGGAGCGAGTAATCGGAGCTTTCATACCAGTGCTTCGAGGTCTGCTCGAGGAAACGAAGGTCTTCATCCGTGTACAAGCTGTAGGTCTGGTTTACCCACTCCTTCGGGTCGAGAGCCGCTTCATCGATCGGCTCCTGGCGCACGATGGAGTCGAAGTAGAACCCTCCCTTCGGCATTCTCCCCGAGGGAGGGGCCGACCTGTCCCCCTTCGGGTACTGGACGATATCCCCGTTGGGAAGGACGTCGTACTCGAAGTGTCCCGAGATCTCCACCTCCGTTCCGTCGAACAGGGTGAAGTGCTTCCAGGCCTCGTTGCGGTACCCGAAGATCGTTGTCGGCAGCTCGATGCCGAAGGTGTCCACGCCCAGAGCCTTCTTCACGGGCTCCTCGACCATGCCCAGCATCTGGAAAGGATCGTAGACGCGGCTCACGCCGCCTTTGATCCCCAGCGCTTTTTTCAGCCTCTCGTACGCGCTGACATGGATTCCCGTCACCAGCGTGCTTCCCAGGTCGAGGGGCACCCGGTCCGGTTGCCGGTGGTGGATGGCCCGGCGCACTCTTTCCCGTGATGTCATACCCGTGCCCTCATGTGCTGAGGAACGGTCCGCGTTTTCAGCTTGCCGGCGATTGCCCGCCTCCTGGCGCGGATCCGTTCGACGTCGATTGGATACCTCCCGTATTCGTGAGCCGTCCGATACAGAGTCTCGGTGTTTTCGACAGGAATGAGGTCGTGGATCTCGCTGGAGGAGCCGACAAAAAGGCCTGCGTCGGTTCCCAGCTTTTCCAGGAGCTCCAGGGTCTCATCCTCCACGTCGTACACATTTCCCTGGGGCAGAGTCACCTCGCAGCACACGTTCCCGAAAAGAAGCTTCGAGGGATACCGGGCGTGGATCTCGAAGATGTCGTTGCACCCATTGCGTTCGATGGGATGAAGCCCGTCCGCCCCGAGAGTTTCCAGAACGATGGGAAGAGCAGCACCATACTGGCCATCGGTATGGTACAGGAATTTCAGGCCCTTTGCGTGAATGGGGTCCATGATCCAGCGCCAGCGCGGCACCGCCTGTTCCCTGATGAACTGCGGGCTGAAAATCGGCCCTCCAGAGCCGCAGATATCCTCTCCCATGAAAAGCAGGGGCGATGACGGATGCTCCGCGTAGACCTCGGCAATGTAGGCGGAGAACTTCCCCGTGCAATCCATGATATGCCGCACGAGCTCGGGGGCATCGTAGATCGCC
>DATKLB010000003.1:0-28248 GCA_035542615.1 Spirochaetia bacterium
TGCGCTCACACAGGGAGTGATGTTTGCCTGCGTCAGGGCCGGTATCCCCTGGGTCCTCGCCGGTTCCCTGCGTGACGACGGCCCCCTCCCGGAAACCGAGATGGACATCCTGGCCGCGCAGAAGTCGTACGCCGAAACGGCCCGGGGTGCCTCCCTGGTCATCATGCTGGCGAGCATGCTCCACTCCATTGCCACGGGCAACATGATCCCCGCGCGGGTCAGGACCATATGCGTTGACATCAACCCTGCTGTCGTGACAAAACTTTCCGACAGAGGCTCCGGCCAGACGATCGGGATCGTGACCGACGTCGGCCTTTTCCTCAGATCCCTCGCGGAAAAACTCCAGAGGTAAGACGTCAATGGACACTTTGAGCGCGAGCTCACGCGATGCACAGTCCACGGCGCGCGAGCTCCACCCCCTCGAAATCAAGGTTCTCCTCCATGCCGACGAGGGGACGGAGGTGAGCCAGGCCAGCTTGATCTCAGAGCTGTCCTACAACACTGGCCAGGCCAATCAGGCTCTGAGCTGGCTCGCGGCAAAAGGATTCGCGGCGGAGAAGTCCCGCGCGACCCGGGTCTTGTACGAAATCACTGACTTTGGACGGGAATGCTTCGAGAAAGGCACGTACGAGGAAAGGATCATTCGGCTGATCTCCGCGGAGGGACCGCAGAGTCTTCCGGACATCGCCGCCAGGCTCGGCTTGGATCCCCGGGATGTCGGCTCTGCATTCGGGGGACTCTCCCGGGAAAAGGTTCTCGTGATGGACGATCAGAAGCGGGCCGCCCTGCCGCCAGGGGCGAACAATCCCCTCGATGGATCCCCGGCTGCCGTGCGGGCGCTCCTGACTCGGGCCGCGAAAACCGGCGCCCTGGAGGAGAAGTCCCTGACCGGCGCGGAAAGGGACCTGGCCGCTTCACTGGCGAAGAAGAGGGGAAGCGCCACGAGCCTGTTCCGGCTCGTCGAGCGGGAGGAAGTGACTTTCGTGATGACACCGGCGGGCGGGGAAGCGCGCCGCCAGCTGCAGAGGGCCGGCACGACAGGAGAAGAAGCCGGCGCTCTCACCCCGGAAATGCTCAAGACGGGAGCGTGGAAGACGGCGCGATTCCGACGGTACAACATCGACGTGCCGCCTGCCCGGATTCTGCCCGGCAGGAGCAACCCCTACTGCGTATTCCTGGAGCGCTTGAAGGACAAGCTCGCTTCCCTTGGGTTCGAGGAGTTCGACGGTCCCCTGGTCGAGACCGAGTTCTGGAACGGGGATGCCCTTTTCATGCCGCAGTTCCATTCCGCGCGGGATATTCACGATGTCTACTCCATGAAGGACCCCACGCACGCCAGGGAAATCGAGCAGCCATGGCTGGATCAGGTCGCTGCAGCGCATGAAAACGGCTGGACAACGGGCAGCAGGGGCTGGGGCTACGCCTTTGACCGCACGTTTACCCGCAGGCTGATCCTGAGAAGCCAGGGCACCGTGCTTTCAGCGAAGACGCTGCCGCACGCGAAGGTGCCGGGGAAGTATTTCGGGGTCGTGCGCTGCTTCCGGTACGACCGGGTGGACGCCACGCACCTTGCCGATTTCTACCAGACCGAGGGGATCGTGCTGGGAGAAGAAGTCAACCTCCGGACCCTGCTTGGCCTCTTGAAGATGTTCGCCGAAGAAGTTGCCATGGCGAAGGAAGTGAAGTACGTGCCCGGCTTCTTTCCCTTCACCGAGCCCTCGGTCGAAGTTCATATCAAGCACCCGACTCTGGGCTGGTTCGAGCTGGGAGGGTCAGGGATCTTCCGCCCCGAGGTCACCGAGCCTCTGGGAGTGAAGGTCCCCGTGCTCGCGTGGGGCCTGGGAATCGACCGGATGGCCCTCACCTCAATGGGACTTCACGACATCCGTGACTTGTTCTCGCCATCGATCGAAGATGTGCGCACGCGAAGGATGAGATGAGCCATGCCGAAGATCGATGTCAACGAAAAGTTGTTCTTCCAGGTTCTCGGGAAAAAGATGGGCACGGACGAGCTGACCGAGCTGCTCACCGCGGCGAAAGCGGAGCTGGACGACTGGCCGGAGGGAGAAGGCATCCTTCGCGTTGAGCTGAACGATACCAACAGGCCTGACCTGTGGTCCACGCTGGGCCTTGCCAGGCAGCTTTCGATCTACCTGGGCAACAAAGCGCCGGCCTATCGTTTTTTCAGCCGCCCGGGCACGGTCCAGAAAACCGAAGACCGGCGGGTGGTCGTGGACGCCGGGCTTGCCGGCATCAGGCCGTACATCGCCTCGTTTGTCGCCGAGGGAAAGAAGATCACGGACGCGCTGCTGCGGGAGATCATCCAGTCCCAGGAGAAGCTCTGCGGCAACTTCGGCAGGAAGAGAAGAACAATCGCCATGGGAGTCTCCCGGGCGGATCTCATCCAGTGGCCGGTGCATTACGGCGCCGCCGACCCGGATGCTACCCTGTTCATACCGCTGGATTTCGACAAGCCCCTTTCCATGAGAAAGATACTCTCGGATCACCCCAAGGGTCGCGAATACGGCCCGCTGGTTGCGGCCTTCGAAAAGTTTCCCCTCCTTTCGGACGGCCGGGGAGAGGTCCTCACGTTCCCGCCGGTCATCAACTCGGCGCTGATCGGCGGGGTCCGCGTCGGCGACAGCCGGCTGTTCATCGACCTCACGGGCCCCGAGCTGGACACCATCCTCCTCGCCTGTTCGATAGCTGCCTGTGACTTCGCTGACATGGGCTTCACCATCCTGCCCGTGGCCGTCCACTACCCCGTCGAAACGCGCTACGGTCGAACTATCGCGACGCCGTTCTATTTTCAGAAGGAAACCGTCCTTGCAGTCAAAGAGGCGGAGAAGCGGTTGGGGGAAAAGTTCACGCCGGCCCAGGCGGCCCGATGCATCAAGAGGCTGGGAAGCGCCGTGCGGGTCGACGGGGAGCTCCTGGTCGTCTCCCCTCCGGAGTACCGCAACGACTTCCTGCATCCGGTGGACGTGATCGAAGAGATCATGATCGGACGGGGAATGGAGTCCTTCGAGCCGGTGATGCCAAGGGATTTCACCGTGGGCAGGATCTCCGAGGCGGAATGGTATGCACGCAGCGTTCGCGAGACGATGATCGGCCTGGGATACCAGGAGATGATCTACGGGTATCTTGGCTCGCGCACGGACTTTGTCGATCGCATGGGCATCGACGGCGCGGAGGTCATGGAAATCGAAAACCCCATGACAGAGAGCTTCGACATCGTGCGAAACTCCATCCTGCCGAATCTTCTTGCCTCCGAGTCAGTCTCGGCGAATGCCGCGTACCCTCACAGGATCTTCGAGGTCGGCAAGATCGTGGTCCGCGACCCGAGTGAAAACTCCGGCTCGCGGACCCACAACACGCTCGCGTTCCTGGTCGCTGACCGGGAGACTGGCTTCAACGAGGTGGACGCGCACCTGCTTGCTCTTTTCTATTATCTTTCCCTTGACCCCCGGCTCGTTCCGCTTTCGGATCCGCGGTTCATCCCGGGACGGGCCGCCGAGATCCGGGTCAAGGGGAGAAAGGTGGGCATCATGGGCGAAATCCACCCCGCAGTGCTCGAGAACTGGGGAATCCAGATGCCATGCGCTGGTGTGGAGCTGTCCCTCGACCTGATGCGGGAGGAGTAAAACGCCATGGATGTGAAGGTCAGCGCGGTTCCCGTGACGTGGCAGAAAGAAGCCAACATCGTCATCGGCCAGTCGCACTTCATCAAGACGGCAGAGGACATCGCGGAGATCATGGGGTCCTCGGTGCCGGGCGCACGGTACGGCCTCGCTTTCTGCGAGGCCTCGGGTCCCTGCCTGATCAGAACCGAAGGCAACGACACGGGGCTGATCGCCGATGCGGTTCGCGCGGCCCAGGACGTGGCCGCCGGCCATTCCTTCTTCCTCGTGCTCGCCGGCGCGTACCCCATCAATGTCCTGAACCAGATCAAGTCGTGCCAGGAGGTGTGCCGCATCTTCTGCGCAAGCGCGAATCCGGTTCAGGTTCTCGTCGGCAGCACGGACCAGGGACGGGGAATCCTGGGGGTTGTCGATGGCTTTGCGCCCAAAGGCGTGGAGAACGACATAGAAAAAGCGGAGAGAAGGTCGATACTTCGGAAGTTCGGGTATAAATTCTGATTCGTGCTGGGACAAGGAGGCGCGTCGTGAGGCAGAGTCTGGCATTCTCGATGCTCTTGACAGTCCTTGCGGCGTTTCTGATCGGCTGCGCGAGCCAGGGACCGATGGTTACGACGCCGCCAACAGTGAGCGTCAGCACTTTCAAGTCCGTTTCATTCACGCCGCAGCGCATCGAGTTCGACGCAAAAATCCTTGTCGAGAACACCGCGCCGGTCGTGATGGAGCTTCGGAAGGTCGACTTTGCGGTCGATCTGTACGACGAAGAGCTTTTCGCGGATTCCGTCCGTGACCTGAATCGCACCCCCGCCAACGGAAGCCTGATCGTCCCTTTCCCGTTTCACATCGTCATGAAAGACGTGACGGCCCAATCGCCGGACCTCCTGGCGGAAGACACACTGAGGGTGACGCTCCGCGGCCAGGTGCACACCGCCGCTCGCTACGGCCTGGACCCGGTGCCCTTTGCTCAGACTCTCGAGATTCCGGTCCCGAGGATGCCGGATGTCAGCTACGTCGGCTCGGAAGGTGAACCATTCTCGAACGCGTTTCGTCTCAATTTCCAGGTTACGAACACCAACTCGTATCCCCTGACGATGACCTCCGCGAAGACATTCCTCGTGATCAATGACAGGAAATACTCCCTCCTCCGCACGCGCAAATCCTCCGAGATCCAGCCCGGGGAAACTCAGCCCGTCTCTCTCCAGATGGAAAACTCTCCCGGCAAGACCTTGAGCATGGCCTTGAATCTCGCGACACATCCCCACCTCGAGTTCAACATCACGGGGACGCTGACGTTCAACACCCCCTATGGATGGATCTTCATTCCGCTGAACCTGGACGAGACCCTGCAGTAGGGCCGGAGCGTGGATCCGCGAGCTTCGCCCGCTCCTTCAGGAGCCGGCTGAAGCTCATGCGCGGCACAGCCCGCGGGGGGCGCGCCGCGATCGTGATCTTCTGTCCCGTCGCCGGGTTCAGGCCAACGCGGGCCTTTCGCGCGGGTTGCTGCCGCAGGAACATCCGGCCCATCTTTCCCAACGGGACCCTTTGACCAAGCAGCATTCCTGATTGCAGCACGGCGTGGTAGTCGTCGATGAGCTGTCGCGCCAGCCGCCTGCTCAGCCCGTTCTTCTCGGCAAGGTACGCGATGATGGATCTCATGGTCAGCAGCTCCGGGAAGCCGGTGCCCGGGCCGGCGACGGTCCTGTTGATCTTCACGAACCCGTTCGTCAGGTAGATCGTTGCTTCGCGAATGCGTCGAGCCTGCTCCTCGCGCGGCAGCTCGGGATCGCAGGCGGCGATCTTCAGGATCGCGGAGGTGCGGCGCACCGGCCCCGATGAGAACACCGCTTCCCTGTCGACGGCGAGCCCCTCGGGGAAGTCCACTCCGTTCATGAGCACGAGGCGGGGAACGTCGGTGCGCAGCTCGATGCTCGCGTATTCGCCGCGCCTGCCTTCGGGGCCCGGCGGCTCGAGACTGACGAGGGAGCCGGACCAGGTGAGCAGCAGCGCTCCCCGTTGATCTCCGGCGCTCAACGCCGGCAGGTCCCGCATGTCGAGCGCGCGGGCCTGTTCCTCGAACATGCGTTTCTTCTGAAGCCACGCGAGGCTCATGCGCTGGAGGGATTCCTCGGTCTCGGGAAGACCTGAGCCTCGAACGAGGGCAGCCAGGTGCCTGCGGACCGACGGGCTGATCGTTTCGACATCATCCATGACGAGCGCCTCCTCTTGAAAACGTAGTGCTCTCCGGGGAGAATCACAACTCGACATGACGACCCTTGGCTTGACCGGGCTCCTGGCCGGCGCTTCCGTTGGCGCCGGGTTTCTCGGCTCTCTGACGGGTCTTGGGGGCGGCGTGATCATCATACCCCTTCTGACCCTCGCGCTCGGCATCGATATCCGCTACGCAATTGGCGCCTCCCTCGTCTCGGTGATTGCAACCTCATCGGGCTCGGCCGCGGCATACGTCAAGGAAGGCTTCAGCAACATCCGCATCGGCATGCTGCTGGAGATCGCCACTACGCTGGGCGCGCTCGCCGGAGCTGCCATAGCGCTCCGCGTGGCCCCATCGATCATCGCCCTGATCTTCGGCTGTGTGCTCCTGTACTCAGCGCTGCAGGCTCTCCGGGGTCCTCCGGCAGACCTGCCGTACGTGCCTCCTGATCCGCTGGCAACACGGCTGCGGATGAACGGGACCTTTCCGAGCGCTGAGGGTCCTCGTCCGTACAACGTTCGCTCTGTTCCCGCGGGCTTCGGGCTGATGGCCGTGGCGGGGATCCTCTCCGGGCTCCTGGGCATCGGGTCGGGCGCCCTGAAGGTCATTGCCATGGACAGGGTGATGAAGATCCCCTTCAAGGTTTCCACGACGACGAGCAACTTCATGATCGGAGTCACCGCGGCAGCGAGCGCGGGGGTCTATCTCAACCGGGGATACATCGACCCCGGGCTGGCCATGCCCATCATGCTGGGTGTGCTCGCGGGTTCTTTCCTCGGCTCCCGGGTCCTGGCGGCGGCGCAAACCCGGTCCCTTCGGACCGTTTTTGCCGTCACGATCATCGTTCTCGGGGCGCAGATGATCTACAAGGGGCTGGGAGGAAAGATCTGAGATGACAGAGAACAGGCCCGGAAATGACCGGAGGATGGAGCTGCTCATCGGAAACCTGCTTCGCATCGGAGTGAGCATCGCCGCCTGCCTTGTTGCGGTGGGCGGTGCTTTCTACCTCGTGCGACGGGCCGCCGCTGTCCCTCACTACGGGACCTTTCAGGGCGAACCGGACTTCCTGGAGCATGTCGGGAAAGTCGTGGTGGCCGCGATTTCGCTCCGCAGCGAAGCGATCATCCAGCTGGGTCTGCTCGTTCTGATCGCGGTTCCGATTTTCCGGGTCGCTGTTTCAGTCGTGCTCTTCCTGGTGAAGCGCGACCGGCTGTACACGGTGGTGACGCTGGTTGTTCTGGCCGTGCTCCTGTTCGCGCTGCTGGGTGGAAAAGTTTAGCGTTCGGGGCACGTTCGTGCGGTCGCACCGGGCTGCGGGGGGCGTTGATCCCCGTCCGCTCCGTTCTTCCGCCAGATCTCGGTCGCGCTGGCGAAGTGGCCGCGCAGCAGCTCGATAGCGCGCGGGGGATCGCTACAAAGGCAGGCCAGGACATCGCCATGCATTTCCGCCCAGTCCTTTTCCATCGTGCGGAAGGTCTTTTCGTGCATCAGCGTCATGTTGACCCGCAGGCTGAGCTGGCGGTAGACGGAGTTCAGCAGGTCGTTGCCCGCGAGACTGCAGATCTCGCTGTGGAACTCCCGATCGAGGGCGATCGCCATCTTCTCCTTTTCCACCGGGTCTTTTTCCCTGCCAAGCGCCCGCATCTGCTCGACGATCCTTCCCATCCGTTCGAGGCTGGCGGGAGGACAGCGTCCCCCGCAGCGCGCCAGGGCAAACACTTCCAGCGCTTCGCGAAGCGCATAGACCTCCAGGATCGTCTTTCGTGACGGCACGCACACGGTGCACGAGCTGCGCGGCTTGATGTCCACGACGCCCTCGAACTCGAGCCGCTTCAGCGCCTCGCGCACCGGCATGCTGCTCACCGAGAGCTGGTTGGCAACTCCCTTGATGCTGATCGTGTCGCCATAGCGGACGGCACCGCTGATGATCTGGTCGAGGAGATACTCGTAGACCCGGTCCACGAGACTGCTTGCGACCGTCCTCGCCATCAGCCGTGTCCCTCCCCCCGCAGCATCCTGAGAGCGTGCTCCATGATCGGCCCGACCACGGTCATGCAGAGCCGCACGGCGGAGACCGAGCCGGGAAAGTTGACGACGATCGTCCCGCCCCTGATGCCCGCCACGCCCCGGGACAGCATGGCCGCGGGAGTCTGGACAAGGGACTGCGCGCGAAGGCACTCGGCAATCCCGGGCAGCTCCTTGTCCACAAACCGCCGGGTAGCCTCCGGTGTTACATCCCGGGGCGAGATTCCGGTTCCTCCCGTTGTGAGGATGAAGTCCGCGCCGGCGCAATCCTCGAGGGCCGCGAGGATCCTGGGCTGCTCGTCCGACACGATCCGGCGGGTTACCTCGGCATCCGCAAACCGCGCGCGAACCTCTTTCTCGATCTCCGGGCCTGATGCGTCCTCGTATTCCCCGCGGGAAGCCCGATCAGAGATCGTAATGACAGCGACTTTCACGATCGATTTCTCCTCCGCGGATCACCCGGGCGAATACCCCCCGGCGCGGCATCACGCAGTCTCCCACGGTCTGGGAGATGACACAGCCATGATGGCACTCTTTCCCGATCTGCGTCACCTCCAGCCGAGCCTCTCCGATGCACAGGCGCGCCCCGATGGAAAGCGATGCCAGATCGATCCCCCTGGTCGTGAGGTTCTCGGCAAAATCTCCGAAACCGATCTCGACGCCCCTGCCGCGCATGGCTGCAATGTCCTCCTCGGCAAGGAGTGAGACCTGGCGGTGCCAGTCCCCCGCGTGCGCATCCCCGACGATCCCGTAGGACTCCTTCAGGACTGCCCGCGGGACAGGGGTCTTCCGGACACCCGTGGAATCCGAGATATTGATCGACAGAAGGGAAAAGGGCTTCCTCACTCCGGCGTCTCCCTGGTCTTCTCCGTGAGCCGGATGTCGGTGATCGTTATCGCTTTGTCCACCGCCTTGCACATATCGTAGATGGTCAACGCGGCAACCGAGACGGCGGTCAGTGCTTCCATCTCTATTCCCGTGCTTTCGGTGCAGACCGCGCGCGAGGTGATCACCACGCCGTCGGCACGGAGCGCCAGGTCGATCGACACGTGGTCGATCCTGATGTTGTGGCAGAGGGGAATCAGCTCTGAGGTCCTCTTTGCCGCGGCAATTCCGGCCACCCGCGCAACCGCCAGGACGTCGCCTTTCTGCAGCGCCTTCTCGCTGATCATGCGCAGGGTCTCGGGGCGCATGAGGACGGTGCCCGTCGCCGCGGCTGTCCTGCGCACCCGCGGCTTGGCCGAGACGTCCACCATGATCGCCCTTCCTTCAGCGTCGAGATGGCTGAAGTCCATCATCATCCCCCGATCTGCGACATGGCGCGGCTGCGGCACGTCCCCCCGCGCTCGGGTTTCGCGAGGACCGCCTCGCGAAGGCTTTCTTCCAGCCGGCAAAAGTCCAGTGCGATCTCGCGATCGCTGTGAAGGCAGGGTTTGAGCATCCCGTCCGCCATGAGCCGGATCCTGTTGCACCGGGCGCACGATGGGGGCCTGTCGAACCCGTAAGAGTCGGTTTTTTCACGCCCCAGCTCGTAGTGGTTGATGAGCTGGAGACGGGCGCCGCGCGCCTTGCAGAACTCCCTCATTCCTTCGATCTCGCGGGCATCGGTATCCTCCAGCACGACCATGTTGATCTTGACGGGAAAACCCTCCGAGCGGGCGGCCTCGATTCCCGCAAAGGCATCCTCGAGTGAGCCTCCGCGGGTGAGAAAACGGTATCTCGCGGCATCCAGTGTGTCCAGAGATATGTTCACGCTGTCCAACCCGGCTTTCCGAAGCGCCTCGGCAACCGGCGGCAAGAGAGTGCCGTTGGTGGTCATGGCGAGATGATCGAGCCCGTCGATCCCTGCAAGCATCCGGACGAGGTCCACGATCCCGCGCTTCACCAGGGGCTCGCCTCCCGTGAGCCTGATCTTCCTTACCCCCAGGCCAACAGCGGTTTTCGCCACCGCGGTCATCTGCTCGAAAGAAAGAAAGTCACGGTGGGACCGCAGGGGAACTCCTTCGGGAGGGATGCAATACCGGCATCGGAGGTTGCACTTGTCCGTAACGGAGATCCGAAGGTACGTGATGGAGCGGTCAAATCGGTCGAACATCCACCTCCGTCCCTTCTTCCAGCCGTGAGACGCCCTTGTCGATCCTGATGAGCCCGGCGGCATCGCCAAGAGCATTCAGGTGGGCCGAACCGTGATAGGCAATCGGTACCGCCCGCCCGGCTTCGGCGCGCACGGGCAGAAACTCGGTGCGCTCAGTTGACAGCCTGCGAACCGCGACTCCGAGCCGGGAGCGGAAAAGGGCAGGCTTCCAGTCGATGCCCATCCGGCGATAGAGAAACGGCTTTACAAAGATCTCGAAGATCACGAAGGAGGACACCGGATTTCCCGGAAGCCCGAAAATGTAGCGTTCACCGCGCCGCGCAAGAAGTGTCGGCTTGCCCGGCTTGACGGCGACCCCGTGAAAGAGCGTGGAAGCGCCCGTCTCCTCCAGACACCGGGGAACAAAGTCGAAATCTCCCGCGGACACCCCGCCAGTGAGGAGGACGAGGTCGCAGGTTTGCAGCGCCGACTCGATCGCCAGCGTGAGGGGGGCAGGCTCGTCGGCGACGGCCCCGAGGAACCGAAAGGGGCAGCGCATCGCATCGAGCTGCGCTCCGAGCTGGGAGGCGTTGCTGTTGTAGATCTGGCCCGGACCGAGCGGCTCGCCGGGGGAACGGATCTCGGACCCGGTGGACAGAATCCCCGCCTTCGGCGGCACGGCCACCTCCACGGAGGGGAATCCCGAGGCCGCGAGGATGCCGATGTCCTGAGCGGAAAGCACGCGGGGCCCGAGCAGCGGGTCTCCCGCGCGCAGATTCGCCGACCGGGGAATCACATTGTCTCCCGTTTCGGGGCCGGTAACGCTGATGGCTCCGTCGGTCTCCTCCACCAGCTCTTTGCGGATCACGCGCCCGGCCCCGGGGGGAAGCATCGCCCCTGTCATGATCCGAGCGCACTCTCCCCTGGCCAGCTCCCGGCCCGGTGCGCCTCCAGCGGGAACCACTTCCACGATCCGGAAGCTCGCCGCTGAGTCGTCGGAGCGTATCGCAAAGCCGTCCATGGCGGACTTGGCAAAAGGGGGAGAATCGATGGGTGATCTGAGGACTCGAGCCAGCACCCTTCCCAGGGCGCGTTCCAGCGGCACGGTTTCCACCGCGGCTGCGGGGGAAACCCGCTGGATGATGTCCATCGCTTCTTCGAGCTCGATCACCGGATGCTCCCTCAGTACAGCCTCACCGCGGACGCCTTGAATGCTACCATGCACGGAAGCCCGGCATCCATGCCAAGCTCGACCGCAGCGGCCCGGGTGATCAGGGCTTGAATGGGAAGACCGCAGTCCACAGTCACGCGCAGGAGTGCCCCTTCCGGCTCGACGCGGGTTACGACGCCCTCGATCTGGTTTCGGGCGCTGGAGCTGATTGGCGCGCGGGAGATGATGACGTCGTCCACGGGAAGCACGGCAACGGAAAAATCTCCCTCCATGGCAGGGCAGCGCAGGACCGCTCCGCCGGCGCGAAAGTACGTGAACTGCTCGTCCCGGCGATCGACGCTTCCGCGGAAAATGTTCTCCTGGCAGGGCCAGAGCCTCCCGCCGGAGAGCCGCAGCAAGGTGTCGCAGAGTCGGTAGGCAAGCTCCATTGCGTGGGTGCTCATGACCACGCTGCCTCCCGCGGCGAGCGTGGAGCGCACGATCCGCTCGATGACCAGCCGGGATGCAGCGTCGACGTTCGCTGTTGGCTCATCGAGCAGCAGCACTTTCGGACGAAGCACGAGGGCCCGGGCCACGGCGACCCTCTGCATCTCCCCGCCGGAAAGCCGACCGGCCCGCCTGTGCTCGAATCCCGGCAGCCCGACCTCGCCAAGGGCCTCGGCTGTTCGCCGCGCGGTCGACGCTGCCGGGACTCTGCGGACGCGAAGGCCGTAGCTGACATTCTGGCCCACGCTGCCGCGAAAGAGCAGCGGGTCCTGGTGCACCAGGACCGTCTCCGACCTGACCCGGCGGCATCCGTCGGCAAAGAGTGAAATCCCCTGGTACTCCACGCTGCCGCAGGCCGGAGCCAGAAGCCCGTTCAGAAGGCGGAGGAACGTCGTCTTGCCCGAGCCGTTCTCCCCGACCAGTATCGTCGCCTTGCCGGCCTCGAGGCGCAGCGAATCGACGGAGAGCACGGTGTGTCCGTCGATCTCGACGCGGACGCCGCTGAGGGAAAACAGGGGCGTCGCGCTGCCATCACTCATGGCGAACCACCCAGTGGAGGAGCGCATTCACTCCGAGGGCGGTGATCATGAGGATGATTCCCAGGGACAGGCCGAGCTCGAACTCCCCCATGCCCGATTCCAGGGCGATTGCCGTCGTGATCGTGCGCGTGTACCAGCGGATATTGCCCCCCACCATCATAGCCACACCGACCTCTCCGACGACCCGGCCAAAGGACGCAAGAGCCGCGGACAGAACCGCCCCGCGAGCCTCCCGGACGGACATCCAGAATATCCCGCGCCTCGATGCGCCGAGCGTGGTGAGCACCTCGGGAAGCAGGGGATTCAGGCTGCTGAGGGAGCTGGCCGTCATGGAAAGAACTATGGGAAAGGCAAGGATCGCCTGTCCGATGACGACGGCACCCGGGCTAAAGAGCAGTCCCAGCCTTCCCAAAGGCCCCGAGCGGGAGATCAGGGAGTAGACGATCAGCCCGATCACGACTGTCGGGAGGGCCATGAGGCTGCTCAGCACGGCAAGCAGAGGCCTGCGTCCAGGAAAGCGTGTCAGAGCGATCAGCACTCCCAGGGGGATGCCGGCTGCGCAGGCAATGGCTGTCGATGAAAGCGAGAAGCGAAGCGAGGTCCACGTGATGAACCAGACTTCGGCATCGCCCGAGACGAGAAGTCCGACAGCCCTTCCCAGCACTCCCATCAAGCTTCAGCGGATGACGTCTGGAGTGAAGAGCGCCTGCCCGTCCACCGTATAGTCGCGAATGATCCGCTGGCCCTGCACCGAGGTGACCCACGCAATGTACTGCATTGCAGCCATGTAGTTGACATCGGGATGCTTCTGCGGATTTACGGCAATGACCCCATACGGATTGAACAGCGCGGGGTCGCCTTCAGAAAGGATCATCAACCCCGGGAGCCGTCCTTTCATCGCGAGCCATGTGCCCCGGTCGCTCAGGGTGTACGCCTTGAGGTCGTTCGCCATGACGAGGACTTCCCCCATGCCCTGACCGGCGTCCTTGTACCACGCCCCCCGAGGTTTGATCGCTGTCCGGTCCCAGATCTCCAGCTCCTTCGCGTTTGTTCCCGAGGCATCGCCGCGGGACACAAAGGGGGAGCCCGAAGCGGCGATCTTCGCGAAGGCGCCGGCCGCGTCTGCTGCCCCCGAAATCCGCGCCGGATCCTCGCGGGGGCCGACAATGACGAAATCGTTGTGCATCACGTCTCTTCTGTTGACGCCGAACCCCTGGGCCACGAACCGGTCTTCCAGCTTCCTGTCGTGCACGAACACGACGTCGACGTCCCCGTTCTCCCCCAGCCTGATCGCCTTCCCTGTGCCGACGGCGATCACGTCCACCGTGAGCCCCGTCAGCTTCTCAAACGGTGGGTCCAGCACCGACAGCAGGCCGCTGTCGAGCGTGCTCGTGGTCGTGGCCATCCTCAGTCGGACGGGCTGAGCCGAGAGGGGGATGAGAATCACGGACAGCATGAGCATGATGAGAGATGTTCTTCGCACAGGATACCTCCGCCTTTCCGAGCATGGGAGGCGCGCCCGTTTCCCGGCGCACCCTGACGGCAGGGTTCCATGCCGCGGACGGCGTATCCGCGGTTTAGGAAAGCCCTGCTCGGCGATCGTTTCTCTTTTCGGCCATCGTAGGGGCGCTCAGAGCTCCTGTCAAGCTTGTCGACCACCTGTGCCGGCCTTTTTCGCGGCCGAGATCGTAATGCGGATCTCCTGCTCCACATCGACTCCATGCAGGGACCGCAGCATCCCGAGGATCGTGCTCGTCACGATGGCCTTCGAGAAACTGTTCAGTCCGACACGTTCATCCCCGTTCATGATTGAGATCTCGCGTTCCATGATTCACCTCACGCGCACAAGAGGATACACTCGAGCCGCGCCATGGAGCAATCGAGATCGGCGCCCGGAAAATCCCTTCCACCTCTGATCACCATCACAGGGCTCAAACGCAGCGGCAAGACAGCCGTCGTGGAGGCGCTCGTCTCCGAGTTGCGCTCGCGGGGTCATGGTGTGGGCACCGTCAAAACGATGAGGCATCACCTGGTCTCTCTGGGCGCTGATGCAACGGACACCCGTCGGCACGCGGAAGCGGGGGCCATCGTCGTCGTCGCCCTCCACGCGGACGGAATAGTATGCTTTGCGAAAGGGGCCTCCCCCGCTGCGCGGCTGGAAATGTCACACTTCTTTCCCGGGACCGTCGACATCGTGATCTCGGAAGGCCTTCTTGATCCGGCTGAAGCGCGGAGTGTCGTGCTGTGCCTGCGGGATCCCTCCGAGCTCGACGAGGCGCTGCGAACCCGCCGCATTTCGCGCGGCTCCATCGTGGCTATCTCCGGAACGGGCGCTTCCGCCTGGCGCGATCCGGCCTTTCCCGCGTTCGACGTCACGGTTCCCGCTCAGAGAAAGGCCCTTGCAGATCTGCTCTTGAAAAAAGTTATGGGCTAAAAAAACCTGCCCCGATGCTGAACAAGGCTGCTCAAACGGTGGGGCAGGATCAGAGCTGAAAGGTAATCTGATATATCAGATACCACAGAATGGAGTTTTTGTCAAGCAAAATCGCCGGACGCACGAGAACCGATCAAGACCGTCGATCCCGGTTGCGACTGTTTCTGTCATGGTCTATAATCAGCGATCGACTGGCTGAGCCATTCATATCAGGACATAGAGGAGTCAGGCGTCATGACTGAAGAAATGATCGGGAGAGTTACTTCGTGCGTTGCGAAGTGCCAGAAACTGCCTCCCGAGAAGGTTACGATCGACAGCAAGTTCGAGGATCTGGGAATCGATTCCCTCGACGGGGTGAACATCCTCTACGCGCTGGAAACCGAGTTCAATGTAAGCATTCCCGATGAGGGGGTTCTCGGGATCAAGAGCGTCAAGGAAGCGGTCGAGGCGCTTGACAAGCTGATTTCAGCAGGCGGAGCAAACGCAACGGCGCAGGCGAAATAGACGCCATCATGGAAAGACGCGTCGTCGTCACAGGCATCGGGGTCGTATCGGCTCTGGGGAAGAACGCCCACCAGTTCTGGGAAGCTCTCGTCAAGGGAGAGAGCGGAATCCGCCGGATCGAGCAGGTCGACGTTACCGGCCTGAAGTTCCAGAACGGCGCCGAAGCCCACAACTGGGAGCCCCAGGAGCATTTCGAATCCAAGCAGCTCGATTTCGTCGACAGGTTCGCCCAGTTTGCAGTCGTTGCCGCGCGTGAGGCGGTTGCCGACGCAGGGATCCAGTGGACCCAGTCTTTGCGCGAGCAGACCGCCATTGTCACGGGCTCCTGCGTGGGGGGCAAGGCGACGGAGGACGACAGCTTCCAGGAGCTATACCTCCGCAAGAAGACCAGGGTCAGCCCCCTGACCATCATGCGGACCATGGAGAACGCCGGGGCGAGCCACATATCGATAGAGACGGGAATCACGGGCCCGGCTTTCACGCTGTCCACTGCATGCTCGTCTGCAAACCACGCTGTCGGCCAGGCATTCCGCATGGTGCGATCGGGGGACGTCGAGATGGCACTGGCTGGAGGAAGCGAGGCTCCCTTCAACTTCGGACATCTGAAGGCGTGGGAGGCGATGCGGGTCGTCGCGCCGGACACCTGCAGGCCGTTCTGCGCGGATCGCCTCGGGATGGTGCTCGGTGAAGGCGGCGCCATGATGGTCCTGGAGAACCGGGAAGCCGCCCTCGCCAGGGGGGCGCACATCTATGGCGAGATCGTCGGATTCGGAATGTCCTCCGATGCTCATCATCTGACGCAGGCGTCGACAGAAGGTCCCGCCCGGGCAATCACCGCCGCGCTGCGCGACGCCAGTCTGCAGGCCGAGCAGATCGGCTATATCAACGCTCACGGCACTGCAACCCAGGTCAACGATCCGGCAGAGGTTGCCGCCATCCGACTGGCGCTGGGCGGGCACGCCGAGCGCGTCGCGGTCAGCTCCACCAAGTCGATGCACGGCCACGCACTCGGCGCCGCTGGCGCGATCGAGGCCATTGCGACCATCCTCGCGCTCAGAAACTCTATCCTGCCGCCGACGGCCAACTTCACAAAGCCGGATCCGCGCTGCGATATCGATGTCATCCCGAACACGGCGCGGCGCGCCGAGGTGGAGTACGCCCTGTCGAACTCGTTTGCCTTCGGCGGGCTGAACGCTGTGCTTGCTTTCCGGTCTCCGCGTTAGCTCGCCTACTTCTCCGTCATCTCCCACACGCCATTCCACCCCCCTGGAGGAGGATTGGCGATGAGCTGCTGGCACTTCATCACGTAGCAGGCGGCGGGAGGATCCTCGGAAGCGGTTGTCTGAAAGATCCGCACCGCTTCCGCGAACCTTCCCGCGTAGAACTCCCTCAGGCCGTTGTCGAATGTCTGGAGAACCTGGCGGCGCGCGTCGAAAGACTCCTGGGTCATGGGCTCGTAGACCCTGACCGGCTCCCGGCGGCCGACCACGGCAATACGCGAGACTTCCCGCACGGGGAACGCTCCTCCCAGCCTTTCTTTCACCATCTCGGAAATCATGGTATATGTCTTGAACTGCTTGTTGGCCCCCTCCAGACGCGAGGCGAGGTTCACGGCGTCCCCCAGCATGGTATAATTGAACTTCGTTCGCGAGCCGAAATTCCCGACCACGGCCTCCCCCGAGTTGATGCCGATCCGCTTGAACAGCTCCTTTTTCACCCGGTCGTGGAAGACAGGACGAAGCTCGGCAAGCTTTGCCTGGCAGCGAAGCGCGGAGCGCACTGCCCTCGCCGCGTGGTCCTCCTGCGCGAGCGGAGCGTTCCAGAACGCGATGATCGCGTCCCCCTCGTACTTGTCGACCGTGCCCCCTTCCTCCTGGATGATATCCGTCATGGGCGAGAGGTAATCGTTGAGCAGTTGGGTCAGCTCCTCGGGAGTGAGAGCCTCGGAGATCGCGGTGAAGCCCTGGAGGTCGGAGAAGAAGATGGAGAGGTCCCGCTTCTCTCCTCCCAGCTTGAGGCGTTCGGGATCTGCCAGCAGCTCCTCGATCCATGCCGGGCTGAGGTATTGCTTGAACATTCCCTTGATCTGCCGTTTCTGCCGGCCTTCCGTGGCGTAGCTCACGAGGCTCGAGCCGATGAGGGAGAGGAGCGTTCCCACTTCGAGGGCAAAGACCTGCAGCCACCAGCCGAGAGCGTATGCCGCGACGCCGAGCGCGGGAGCAAGGGGCACGAACGCGATGTAGATCAAAGCTGTGCGTCCGGCGCCTGAGGCCGCTGAGACCGCAATGCCGGCGCCCAGGCAGAGGATCAGCAGGAACACGATGGTCGCGGCCGCGGACATCGGGCGCATGAAATCGCCCGACAGCAGGTTGTCCAGCATCGTGGCGTTGACCTCGACACCCGGGTAGGCCCCGCTCATGGGGGTCGGTTTCAGGTCGAAGAGGCCCGGTGCGGTGAAGCCGAAGAATATGTACTTGTCCTTGAAAACCGCCGGATCGAGACTCGGGGTCTTGCCGTCAGCCATCTGCTGCAGAGATTGCAGGACAGCCGCGGCCGAGTATCCCGCGTGGGTCAGGGTAGAGCCACGGTAGCGCAGGATCGCCCTGCCGTTGGAGTCGATGGGCACGGTGAATGCACCGACGGAGAGCACGCCGTTGCTGATGGACAACGAGGCCGGCTGCGGGTGGCCGACGAGCCACGCTGCAAGAGCCTCCGAGGGGACGACGCGATTGTCGAAGACACTGAAGAGAGGCTCGCGCCGGTAGACGCCGTCAACGGAATCGGACGGGAGATTCGTATTGGCGAGGTAGCGCGCGCTGGAAAGCACTTCGGGGATGGGAAGCTGGGCGCTTTTGTATACCATGCCCGCCGGACGACCGTGTGCCAGCCACTCATCGAGCCCGCCCACGGTGATTGGGGATGACCTCGCCTGCGAAGGCCAGCTCGTAGCGAGACCCTTTGCAGCATGGTCGTTGAGCTGCATGGCGCCGACAACGCTTCCGTTCTGGCTGATCTCCTGAGCCAGCAGCATGTCATCATCGACCCCATAAGAGGAGGGCTCGGTATAGAGCACGTCCAGCGCCAGCGCCTTCGCGCCGCCTTGCCGGCAGAAGTCGGCGATGGCCCCGTAGAGCTGTCGCGGCCAGGGCCACGACAAGCCGTTCACGTCCTTCCCCCATGCAAGGCTTTTGTCGTCGAGAAGGATCGTCACGATCTGGCTGGTGGCCTTCCCTGGCCTGGCCAGGAGCCTGGCGCGAATGTCCCACGTCCTGGCCTCGAAGCTGTCCAGCGCGTGGGGAAGCCAGAGAGCGGCGGCGATGACGGCACCGCCAACGCCAACCGCTGTGCCCAGGAGCACCCTTCGAAGGCCGGCGGGAAGAGCCCGTGTGCCGGCCACGGCTCAGATGGTCCCCAGGGCGGCCTGGTAGCGGGCCTGCCTGGCGGCCTGCGCCTGGGGGGTCGTCGTGACCGCGGGCGCGTCCGCCAGCGTCTTGCCGCACCGCAGGATCCTGTCCTTCGGATCGGGGTGTGTCTTGGCGAAATCGAGCCCCCCGGGCTTCAGCTTTGTCTCCATGACCTGGAGCATCGCCACGAAGCCGCGCGGATCATAGCCCGCAGCGCGCATGATCTGCAGAGCCATCTGATCGGCCTGGAACTCGAGATCGCGCGAATACCCCGAGTTGACCATGGTGTTCGTGATATCCGCGATGGAGTCCTTGAAAGTGTCGGTGAGCTGCCGAAGCTCGGGAGATCCGGCCACAGCAACTCCGGTCATGGCGAGGTTCCTGTATGCGGCGGTCTTTCGGGCCTCCTTGATAGCGTTCAACCCGTGCTTGAGAACGACGTGGCTGGTCTCATGCGCCAGGATGCCCGCGACAGTGTCCTCGTTGGTCGCGCAGCGCAGGAGCCCCCGGCTGACGAGGATGAGACCACCAGGCGCCGAGAACGCGTTGATCTCGTCGCTGTCCATGATGAGCACGTGATACCCTCCAAAGGTCTCGGGTCTGTCGGAGTAGATCACGAGGGCCCGTTCCAGAACGTTGAGGTAGTCCGTTGCCCTCTTGTTGTCGTAGACCTTTCGAGTGGACAGGATATTCGCGGCCACGGCCCTGCCGATGTAGTACTCCTGTTCCGGAGTGAACTCGGTCTGTTCCGCTTCCACCACCTTCTGGCCGGCTTGTATTCCCTGCACGATATTCCCCGCGCTCAGGTCGAGGCTTGCGCAGGCGGAAAGCGCAAGAACAAGGAGGACAAACGGAACGAGCTTCAGGAGACTTCTCATTGCGCGCCTCCCGACGTATTCAGGCCACCCTGCTTGAGAAAGGCTGCCACCTGGCTATCGGTCGGATTGTACGTCTCCATGCGGTCCACCCAGGTGTAGTCGAGCTTCCCGTCCGCCTTGTACTGCTTTTCAACTTCTTCGTTGAAGCCCTTGCCGGCAAGGGCAACCTCGCCGCTCGAAGCTCCCTGCTGGACGTTCTCCGAACCGGCCTGAAGCTTGACCTCCTTCTCTGTGAGGGCGGATGCACTGACCCATCCCTGAAGGTTCTTTTCCGGTACGCCGATCTTCATCCAGCTCTTCGACGCGCCCGCTGGCTGATCGAGGATCGTGACTTTGTCGCCGTAGGCAAGGACGCCGAGGACCTTCCCCAGGAAGCTGGGAGTCGCCCTGACCTGCGTCTGCTTCACGATGACGCTCATCTGCGAGGGGTTCGCGGCAAAGGCTGCAGCCGACCCCAGCATGAGGCACACGATAGTCGTCCACCACATTCTCGACATTCCGGCACCTCCTGCGGCATGGTAGCGTGAAATCGTCCACCTGTCACCAGGAATCTTCTCGACGGCGTCACGCGCGCCATTTCTTGACATCGCCGGGGGAATCGAGAACACTCGAGCGGAGCAGATCTTCGCGAGTCCGCGTGATCAGCCTGCCGAGGGCTCCATCACGGGCGCTTCGGATGAGCGGGAAAGGCGGGCGCAAGCGCACCCCCGCAAGGAGCTGATTGTGGCACGAGAAAAGTTCGAGCACGACCTGCAGAGGCTGAAGGACGAAATTCTGGCCCTGGGAGCCATCGCTGAAAGGGCGGTGGCAGAGTCCGTTCAAGCGTTGAAAAGGAGAGACACGGCAAAAGCGCGCCTCATCATGGACGAGGACCGCGTCATCAACGAGAAGCGCTACGCGATCGAGAACGAGACCCTGACTCTCATCGCCACGCAGCAGCCGATGGCCGGGGATCTTCGAACGCTTGCCGCGATCTTCGAGATCGCGACCGAGCTGGAGCGCATCGCGGACTATGCCAAGGGAATCGCCAATGTCACCCTGATGCTCGGCGAGGAGCCCCTGATCAAGCCCCTGGAAGACATTCCGCGGATGTCCGACAAATCCTGCGACATGCTGCATCGGGCGCTGGACTCGTTCATGCGCCAGGACGTGGAGGAAGCGCGCGCCATCCCGCCCGAGGACAGCGAGGTCGACTCGCTCTATGAGAAAACCTTTCGCGAGCTGATCGCCATCGTAATGACCGACCCGAGGACCACCGAGCAGGCCAACCGGCTCACCTGGGTGGCACACAACCTGGAGCGCGTGGCTGACCGGGTGGGCAACATCTGCGAACGCGTCGTGTTCTCGATCACCGGCAAAGGAGAGGAGCTGGACGGACCCATCCCACGCTGACCCCGCCGGAGGCCAACGGGTGATCAGGGTGATCACGCTCGGCTTGCACAGGGGGGCATCTGCACTATAGAGTAGCCGCTCAATTGTCATGAGCGACAGCGAATCAGGCGACCTCTTTTCCCGGCTGAAGGAAATCGTCCTGGGCAAGGCCAAGGATGTCCGGGACCCCAGCATCTTCCACAAGCTTTCCCTCATCGCCTTTTTCGCATGGGTCGGGCTCGGCGCGGACGGCCTCTCCTCGGCAAACTACGGGCCCGAGGAATCCTTTCTGAGCCTGGGCGCCAACGGCCACCTGGGCATCTTCGTGGCCCTGGCCACGGCGATCACGGTCATCGTCATCGCATCGAGCTACTCCCAGATCGTCGAGCTCTTTCCGGGAGGAGGGGGCGGGTACCTGGTCGCCAGCAAGCTGCTCAGCCCGACCCTGGGAATGATCTCGGGATGTGCACTTCTGATCGACTACGTCCTGACGATCACCCTCTCCATCGCAAGCGGCGCGGACGCGATCTTCAGCTTTCTGCCGATCGGCTGGCTGCGATACAAGCTCATCGTCGCCATCCTCGGGGTGCTCCTGCTGATGGTGATGAACCTCAGGGGAGTCAGGGAATCGGTGATGCCGCTCGTGCCGCTTTTCCTGGTCTTTCTCATCACGCACACGTTCGCCATCCTCTATGCGGTTCTGACTCACCTTCCGTCCATGGGCGATGTTGCGCAAACCACAGCAACGCAGGCCCGCTCGGCGCAGCAGGCTCTCGGCGGCTTCGGAGTTTTTCTCCTGCTGATGCGCGCGTACAGCATGGGCGCGGGGACCTATACCGGCCTCGAGGCTGTCAGCAACGGCCTCCCGATCCTGCGGGAGCCGAGGGTGCAGACGGCAAAGCGTACCATGCGCTACATGGCCGCCTCGCTGGCGTTCATGGCCGCCGGGCTGATGATCGGCTACCTGCTGTTCGGCGTCACGAAGGCCCCCGGCAAGACGCTGAACGCCGTCCTGATGGAGCGGATTGCAGGCGGCTGGGGCGCTGGCGGCACCGCGTTCGTCCTCGTCACCCTGGTCTCCGAGGCGGTCCTGTTGTTCGTCGCCGCGCAGGCCGGGTTTCTGGACGGACCGCGGGTGCTCGCGAACATGTCTCTTGACAGGTGGCTGCCGGGGCAGTTCAGCCTCCTGAGCGAGCGCCTGGTCATCAAGAACGGAATCGTCCTGATGGGAGGCGCTGCCCTCATTCTCATGCTGGTGAGCCGCGGCTCGGTCAACTTCCTGATCGTCCTGTACGCAATCAACGTCTTCATTACGTTCTGCCTTTCCCAGGCGGGCATGGTGCGCCACTGGTGGAAAGAACGTACAACAGTCCGCACGTGGAAGAGGAAGTTCCTGATCAACGGCATCGGTCTCCTTCTCACCGGTTTCATCCTCGTTTCCCAGATCGTGCTGAAGTTCGAGACCGGGGGCTGGATCACGATTCTGGTCACCGGATCGCTCGTCCTGGTTGCCGTCTTCGTCAGGCGCTTCTACCACCAGACCGGCAGAAGACTGGCGCGGCTGGACCATCTCATGGCGGCTGCCGCGGAAAGCGATGTGCAGGCGCTCGCGGTCGAGTCCCGGGGCACGAGACGGAAACCAGCGCCCAAGCTCGACCCCCGGGGCAAGATCGCTGTCTTGCTCGTGTCCGGGTTCAACGGAACAGGTTTGCATACCCTGTTCAACATCCGCAGGGTTTTCGGTGACACTTTCCGCAACTGGTTTTTCATCCAAGCCGGAATCATCGATGCGGACAGGTTCAAAGGCGCGGAGGGGATCGAGAAGCTGCGCCAGCACGTGGAAGAGGGTCTCGCAAAATACGTGACGTTCATGCAGGCTGAGGGGTACTACGCGCAAGGGTTCGCGGCTGTCGGGACCGACATCTCTGACGAGATCTGCGATTGCGCCAAGCGCATTTTTCGCAAACACCCCAACACCGTGTTCTTCGGCGGCCAGATCGTGTTCTCCGAGGAAAGCCTCCTCACGCGCCTCCTGTTCAACCACACGGCCTTCGCCGTTCAGCGGCGCCTGCATCGGGAGGGCATTCCCTTCCTCATCATGCCGGTGCGCGTCGGGGCGCCGCTGCGCTTGTCGCGACAGACTCCTCGTCAGTACATTCAATCACAGAGAGAGCCCGCCCGGGCCTCTCTCCGAGAGTCGCCCAGCACTGGGGACCGGAAGGCTTAGCCTGCAAGGGAAGCCGCACTGACAGGAGCCCGAAGGAGGCGCATATGAACAGGGTCTTTCCCTTTGACCTCGGCCGCGTCATGGACGAGGCCTTCAAGCTCGCAGAAAGCATTGGCGAAACAATCGATCAGGAAGCCGCGGAAAAGCTGCGGCGCGCAGCGGAACATTTTGGACGCGGGCAGTTCGCAAACCCGGACTACTACCCCGCTTACCTGTACCCGCCGTCAACGATCTACCTGTCCCGAGACAAGAAACTGGTGTTCGAGATAGCCCTGGCCGGCTTCGACGAGACGGACATCACGCTGCAGTTCCGCGGGGACCACCTCCTGTTTTCGGCAAAGGCTCCCCGCGTGGAGGAGTCCGACGAGACGGTGCAGTACTTCAAGCGCCGATTGAAGCTCAAGGACATCGAAGAGCAGCGCTATTACGTCCCGGCTGACAAATTCGACCAGGCAGGCACCGAAGCACGATTCCACAACGGCTTGCTCACGCTGGTGGTGCCGCCTCGCGAACACACCGACACCGGGGAGGAGATCAAGATAGACATCAGGACGGAGCCGTAGAGCGCCGCTGGAAGTTGAGAAGCGGCAGGGAAATATCCCCCTTTACATACGCTGGGGCCGCGGGATATACAGGCTTTCGACTCGCGGCCAGAAGGAATGAAGAGGGTGCGTTTCCGGTTCGCGCATTTCGCCTTCCCTCTCCTCTTTGCCGGCCTGACTGCAGCACAGCTGTCAGGGCGGCCGGTTGAAACCGCGGACGGCCGGTCGGTTGCCCCTTTTCCCCTGAACGCCCGCTCGGCCATTCTCATCGACCAGACCACGGGGCGAGTCTTGTTCGAGTACAACGCGGATCAACCCCTGGCCCCCGCGTCCCTCGCAAAGCTCATGTCGCTGCACATCGTCTACGAGAAGCTCGAGGACCGGTCCATCAACCGCAGTGACGTGGTCTCCATCACATCGAATGCGTGGGCGAACAACCAGGCACCCGGCTCTTCGCTGATGGACCTCGGGCCGGGACAGATCGTGACGGTTGAAGAGCTGATGAGAGGGATGGCGGTGGCATCCGGCAACGACGCCGCGACGGCCCTCGCGGAGTACACCGCGGGCAGCACTGAGAAGTTCGTGCGCCTCATGAACGAGGAAGCCAGGTTCATGGGCTACTCGGTCACCCGGTTCACCGACCCGTCGGGCTACGGGCCGGGGAACCGCACAACGGCCCGCGAGTTTGCCGATTTCTGCCGGCGCTACATCTGCGCGCACCCGCAATCCATGGAAGAGCTCCACTCCCTGCGCGAGTTCGAATACCCGCTCCGCCAGAACATGGCCGACGCGCGCCGCGCCACCCCATACAGAACAAAAAGGCAGTTCAACCCGAACTATCTTGTCTGGGACGATTTCGGCGTCGACGGCCTGAAGACCGGCCACCTCGACAACAACAACTTCACCGCCGCAATCACAGCCAGGCGCGGCGCCATGCGCCTGATTGCCGTGCTGCTGGGCGTGCCGGGGAGATCGCTCGTCGACGGGTCGCGCAGGAGAGCTGAAGACGGAATGAACCTGCTCTCGTACGGGTATCGCAACTACACGACGATCGAGCTGGACCCCCCTGTCCTGCCACCGGTGCGGGTTTGGGAGGGAAGCCAGCGGGACCTAGCCATCGCTGCAGCCCGGCCGATCTATGTCACTGCCCGGCGGAGCGAGATGGAAAAGCTTGCCTACGCCATGGACGTGCGTGTGCCTCTCGTGGCACCGGTGGTCCAGGGACAGAGGGTCGGTTCGCTTGTCTATTCGGCAGGCAACCGGGACGTGGCGCTGGTACCGCTGGTGGCAGCAAGCGCTATCGAACGCGGCGGGCTTGTCCGCAGCGCACTGGACTCTGCATTTCTGAGTCTTTCAGCTGTCTTCGGCGGATCGGCTGCTTCGCTTCGCTCCACCTTTGACACGGTGCCGCCGCAGGCGCTTCTTTCCGCCGGAAGCGCAGCTGATCCCGAGCGCAGGACGCCGTAGCGGGCAGTGGGTTACTGACCGGTCTGGCAGTTGCAGGTGCCGCCGCATGCGCAACCGGCCTCCTGCGAGGATTCCGCTGATGTCGTTTCTGCCATTGTCCCGGCGCTGGGTCCCGTTGCGCAGGCGCCGCCGCAGCCGCATTCGCTCTGGGGAGCGGGGTTGGGATTGGCGATGCTGAAACCCGCGTTCGCGGGGTCTTCGACCCAGTCCACAGTGGAGCCGTCCATGTACGAAAGGCTTTGAGGATCTATGACGACACGGACGCCGTTGGCCTCGAAGATCGTATCATCGTGCTCGGGCTGCCGGTCCTCGATTCCCATCCCGTAGCGGAATCCCGAGCATCCCAGCCCGGCGACCCATACCCTGAGCATAGCTCCGGTCTTGCCCTGCTGTCCGAAAATGGTAACTAGCTGCCCGGCAGCCTTCTCAGAAACCGTTATGGGCATTCCCCATGCCTCCTTGCGTGCGTGGCGAACGCGCGAGTGCGCGAGTACCCGTTCCGCGAGTACGCGCTACGCATATAGCAATATCTATATAAAGAGAAAAGAAAGCGCAGTCAAGGAAGGCGGCCGCGCCCCATGATGCCCCATTGTGACCCGTCTTGGCCGCTCTTTGCCATTTTGCTACACTGCGACGATGGGCATACTCGACGAAGCTCTCGAGCTCGTCCGCGGGGCGGTCCGCGGGATGAAGGGGTACGTACCGGGGCTGCAGCCTTCCCCCGGACAACGCCTTGTGAAGCTCAATACGAACGAAAACCCCTACCCGCCTTCCCCCGCTGTGCTGGAAGCGCTTCGCTCCGCCATTGACGAATCCCTGCGCCTCTACCCCAGTCCCGATGCAGCGGCGCTGCGCTCCCAGGCGGCCGCGAGCCATGGCCTGCAACCCGCGCAGGTGCTCTGCGGGAACGGCTCCGACGAGATCCTTTCCCTGATCATGCGCGCTTTTGTGGATGAGGGAGATACGATTGCCTTCTTCCAGCCCTCCTATTCGCTGTACCCGGTCATGGCCGCCATGGCCCGGGCGCGCATCCTCACGGTTCCTCTGCCTCGATTGAGCCGCGGTGAGGAGGTCCGTGACCTCCCGGTTCCCTCCGTGAGGGCCAAGATTTTCTTCCTGACCACTCCCAACTCTCCTTACGGGTATCTTTTTCCCCCCGATTGGATCGCGAGTCTTCTCTCATCGTTTCGCGGAATCGTCGTGGCGGACGAGGCGTACGTGGATTTCGCCGAAGAATCCAGCCTGCCGCTGCTCGCCGGGAACCCCCGGCTTCTCATCGTCAGATCCTTGTCGAAATCTTCGTCGCTCGCCGGGATGCGCGTCGGTTTCGCGTTCGCGCATGAGGCGATGATCGCGGAGATCATGAAGGTCAAGGACAGCTACAATGTGAGTCGCCTGGCCCAGGTTGCCGGCAGCGCGGCGCTTGCGGACGATCGGTATGCCCGCGCGGCTCGAAACAGAATCGTGGCGACCCGGGCCCGGTTGACTGAAAGGCTCGCGGCTCTTGGCTTCACGGTCCTGCCCTCACGGGCAAACTTCGTTTTCGCTGTGCCGCCGGGCGCGGACAATGCCCGACCTCTGTACGACGGCCTTGTCCGCAGGGGTTTCCTCGTCCGCCACTTCGCCTCTGATGGGCTGTCAGACGGGCTTCGCATCAGCATCGGCACGGACGAAGAGATCGACTCACTGCTCGCGTCGATCGAGGGAGAAATGCATGGCGGTCAGTAGCAGTATCCTCGCGATGATGGAGACCTCCTCATGGATCAGGAGGATGTTCGAAGCGGGCAATGCGCTGCGCGCCGAGCACGGAGCGGACAGAGTTTGCGACTTCAGTCTCGGCAATCCCGACGTCGAGCCCCCGGCCGCGTTCCAGAGCACACTGCGCGAGGTGGTCGAATCCCGCATTCCCCTTAAGCACGGATACATGCCGAACGCAGGCTATCCCGAGACCAGGGAACGCGTCGCGGAGCTGGTCTCGGGGGAGCAGGGGGTGACACTGGACGGCAGCGGCGTGGTCATGTCCTGCGGGGCCAGCGGCGGCCTGAACTCAGCCCTCAAGGCAATCCTGAATCCCGGCGACGAGGTGGTGGCGACCACACCGTGCTTCATGGAATACGCTTCCTATGTCGACAACCATGGCGGCACGCTCGTTCTCGCCCCTTCGCGCGCCGACTTCGACCTGGATGTGGCCGCCCTGGAGAGCAGGATCGGGCCGCGGACTGCCGCGGTGGTCGTGAACTCCCCCAACAACCCCACGGGCCGCATCTACCCGCGCACGACGCTGGAGCAGCTTGCCGACATGCTCGAGCGTGCGGGCAGGAAAACCGGAAGGATCATCTACCTGCTTGCCGATGAGCCGTATCGGAAGCTCGCCTACGATGGCACCGAGGTGCCGGGGATCATGCGGCTGTATCCCCATTCGGTCGTCGTCACATCCTACTCCAAGGACCTCTCGCTTCCCGGCGAGCGCATCGGCCACGTTGCCGTCTGCCCGCAGGCCGACGATTCGAAAAGACTCGTGGACGGGATCATCCTCGCCACGCGGATCCTTGGGTACGTGAACGCCCCAGCCCTCATGCAGCGGACCGTGGCGCGAATCCAGGGCCTCTCGGTCGACATCGAAGTCTATCGGAAGAAGCGCGACCTGTTCTGTTCTGCGCTCCGTTCGATGGGATACCAGTTCGTCACACCCCAGGGCGCGTTCTATATCTTCCCCCGCGCCCCCGGCGGGGACGATCTTGCTTTCGTCCGGACATTGCAGGAAGAGCTGGTGCTGGTCGTGCCCGGCCGCGGCTTCAGCCTTCCCGGGTTTTTCCGCATCGCGTACTGCGTCGACACGGCGATCATCGAGCGATCGCTCGAAGGCTTCCGAAAGGCGGCCGGGAAGCTCGGCCTCTGAGGGGGCTGCATCGAGGGCCGGCAGTTTTGCAGACCGGGAAAAATTCGTTTCACTCTCTCCGCGCGGCGTGCTATGGTCTCGGTCATGAGAAGCTCGATAAAAAACATCGCGGCTGTTTTCGTTCTCGCCACGGCCTTCGCGACCCCGCTCCTCGCGCAGGGGACTCCCTCTTTCCGGGCGGGCGCCGATCTGTCGGCCGCCCCTCAGAGAACAGAAATGAGCATCCCCCAGGCAATGATCCTCGGAATCGTCGAAGGCGTTACTGAGTATCTCCCTGTCAGCTCCACCGGGCACCTCACCGTGGTGCAGAGTCTCCTCGGCCTGTGGGCCACGCCCGAAGAGAAGCGCGCCTCTGACGCCTACGCGATCTGCATCCAGGC
>DATKLB010000004.1:0-7717 GCA_035542615.1 Spirochaetia bacterium
GACAGGCCGCGGGAGAAAAAGGAGAGGATCGATGGCGAGGACGGATCTGAGAAGCCGGGCGGTTCGGGAGGGAGCATCGCGGGCGCCTCACAGGAGCCTCCTTCAAGCGCTGGGATGGGATCGCTCTGCACAGGGGCGGCCGCTGATCGGGATCGCGAACTCCTACAGCGAGTTGATTCCCGGCCATCGCGATCTGCGGAGAATCGCCGAGCAGGTCAGGGAGGGGATCTGGTCGGAAGGCGGGATCGCCTGCGAGTTCGGAACCATCGGCGTCTGCGACGGGCTCGCCATGGGTCACGCGGGGATGAGGTATTCGCTGCCCAGCAGGGACCTGATCGCGGACTCCATCGAGATCGTCGCCCAGGCCCACGTTCTGGACGGACTCGTGCTGGTCGCGAGCTGCGACAAGATTGTGCCGGGAATGCTGATGGCGGCCGCCCGGCTCGATATCCCCTCCGTCCTGGTCGCGGGAGGTCCCATGCTCGCGGGCAGGCACGGAGGTCGCCGGGTCGGCCTCGAGGCAGTCTTCGAAGCGGTCGGCAGGCACAGCGCCGGGCACATGAGCGATGAGGAGCTGGAGCGGCTGGAGTGCGATGCCTGTCCGGGATCCGGCTCCTGCGCCGGGCTTTTCACGGCGAACTCGATGAACTGCCTGGCGGAGGCGCTCGGGATCGCCCTGCCGGGGAACGGGACGATTCCCGCGGTCCACGCGGATCGCTGCCGGCTCGCGCGCGAAACCGGCCGTGCCTTGGTCCGGGCCGTGAAAGCGGACCTTCGCCCCCGGAAAATCCTCACGCGAAAATCATTTCTCAACGCGGTCGCGCTCGACATGGCGCTGGGAGGCTCGACAAACACCGCGCTGCATCTCCCCGCGATTGCCGCGTGTGCCGGCGTCGAGCTTTCCCTGGATGACTTCGACCGGATCAGCGGGCAGGTTCCCCACCTGTGCGCCCTGGCGCCATCCGGTCCCCATTACATGGAGGACCTGCACTCGGCGGGAGGAATCATGGCAGTCCTGAAGTCCCTGGCAAAGATGGGACGCGTGGACGGGCGCGCCGTGACGATGTCCGGGGGGCCTCTCGAGGCATCGTATCACCAGGCGCCGGAGGCCGACGGCACATTCATCGCCCGGCCCGAAAAACCGTATCACGCGGAGGGCGGCCTCGCCGTGCTGAAGGGAAACCTCGCTCCCGAAGGGAGCGTCGTCAAGAAGGCAGCGGTTGACTCGTCGATGCTCGTGCACGAGGGACCCGCCCGGGTCTTCGACTCTGAAGAGGACGCCCAGGAAGCTATTCTCGGCGGAAAGATCCGGCCGGGGGATGTCGTGGTCATCCGATACGAGGGGCCCCGAGGCGGGCCGGGGATGCGCGAGATGCTTTCCCCCACGTCGGCAATAGCGGGAATGGGATTGGACCGGGAGGTCGCGCTGATCACGGACGGCCGGTTCTCAGGAGCGAGCCGGGGGGCATCGATCGGCCACGTGACCCCCGAAGCCGCTGTCGGAGGACCGATCGGGATCGTGCGGGAGGGGGACAGGATCCGCGTTGACATCCCGGGAAAAACTCTCGACCTTCTGATCGAGGCGGAGGAGTGGCGCGGGAGAATGGCCCAGCTCCGTCCGCGGACGGCTTCCACGGGCAGCGCTTTTCTGGATGCGTACTCGTCGAGCGTCGGCCCTGCGTCCCGGGGAGCAGTTCGAGGGAGACAATGAAAACACACGGCGCAGCTCATCTCATCGAGGCTCTGAAAAGGGAGAACGTCGAATTTCTTTTCGGCTTCCCCGGGGGAGTCGTCATACCGGCGTTCGACGCCCTGTACGGTGAGAGGGAAATTCGCCTTGTCCTCGCGCGGCACGAGCAGGGGGCCGTGCACGCCGCCGACGGCTATGCGCGATCGACGGGGCGGGTCGGTGTCTGCCTTGTCACGAGCGGACCCGGAGCGACCAACACCGTCACCGGGCTTGCCACGGCGAACTTCGACTCCGTTCCCCTGGTTGTCATCACCGGCCAGGTCGCGCGCAACATGATCGGCAACGACGCTTTCCAGGAGGCGGATATTGTCGGGATTTCCCGGTCAGTGACGAAGCACAACTACCTCGTGACCGAGAGGAAGGACCTCGGACGTATTCTGCGGGAGGCGTTCCACATCGCGAGGACCGGGCGTCCGGGCCCGGTGCTTGTCGATATTCCCAAGGACGTGCTGACGGAGGTTTCCGCGGATCCTCTGCCCGAGAGCGTCTCGATTCGCGGGTACAATCCCGTCTACCGCGGACATCCCCTGCAGATCCGCAAAGCAGCACAGGTGCTGGCTGCGGCGAAGAAGCCGCTTTTCTACGCGGGCGGCGGAGTCAACATCTCGGGAGCCGCGGGGCTGTTTCGCGATCTCGTCGCAGCGACGGGGGTTCCGGTGGTCGCCTCGCTCATGGGCATCAGCTCAATTCCCAGCGACCATCCCCGGTTCCTCGGCATGCTGGGAATGCACGGCACGTACGCCGCCAACATGGCGGTGCAGAGCTGTGACCTGCTGTTTGCCATCGGGTCCCGGTTCGACGACCGGGCAACGGGCAACCTGAAGACCTTCGCCCCTCACGCGGCCGTGGTGCACGTGGACATCGACCCGGCCTCCATCTCGCGCAATGTTCCGGTCGAGGTGCCGATCGTCGCGGATGCGCGCTGTTTCCTCGAAGACTTCCTTCCCCTGGCAAAGGCCCCGTCGATCGCTGAATGGCAGTCGCAGACAGAGGAATGGATGCGCACGCGTCCGCTGGCCGAGGTTCCGGGCAACGGGGGTCTGTCTCCCAGCCGCGTGATTCGCGCCATCGCCGAAGCCTTCCCCGCGGCCATCGTCACGACTGAAGTCGGACAGAACCAGATGTGGACCGCTCAGTATTTCAACTTCCAGGAGCCGCGAACCTTCCTCACCTCGGGAGGGCTCGGCACGATGGGCTACGGATTTCCCGCCGCCATCGGCGCGCAGCTCGGCAATCCCGGTCGGCGCGTGATCGACATCGCCGGAGACGGCTCCATCCAGATGAACATCCAGGAGCTGGGCACGGCTGTTGCCGAGAAGCTGCCAGTCATTGTCGCTATTCTCAACAACGGCTACCTGGGGATGGTCCGGCAGTGGCAGGAGGCGTTCAACGCCCGCCGCTACTCCGGGGTCTGCCTCAACCGCGCTGTTGATTGCCCGCCCGACTGTGCGCAGCCCGGCAAGGCGTGTCCTCCCTATGCGCCGGATTTCGTGAAACTTGCGCAGGCCTATGGCGCGGAAGGGATCCGGGTGATCGACACGGCCGAGATAGGACCCGCTCTGTCCAAGGCGGCGAAAGTCACCGACAGACCGATCTTCCTGGATTTTCGCGTTTCCCGAGAAGCGAACGTGTGGCCCATGGTCCCGGCAGGCGCCGCGATCGACGAGATGATGAATGCCTAGCCAGGGATGTCGGAGGGGCGCCGAGCCCTGCCACGACCGCAGGTCGTGCGGAGGGGGAAGGCGCCCGGCAGCAGGTAGGCAAAAATGAAGCATATCGTGTCTTTGCTGGTGGAAAACAAGCAGGGCGTGCTCGCCCGGATTGCGGGATTGTTCTCAGGCCGTGGCTACAACCTGGAGAGCATCACCGCGGGAGTGACCTCGGACCCGACGGTGTCGAGGATCACGCTCGCCTGCCTGGGGGATGACCTCATTGTCGAGCAGATCAAGAAACAGCTCAACCGGCTGATCGACGTCATTCGGGTCACGGACCTCACGGGGCTGCCCGCGCTCCACCGGGAGCTGCTGCTCGTAAAGGTGACTGCAAAACCCTCCCAGCGGGGAGAGGTCTTCCAGGTAGCGGACGTCTTCAAAGCACAGGTCATGGATGTAGGCGCCGACACGATGTCCCTCGAGCTGACCGGCTCCACGGAGAAGATCGATGATTTCGTCGCTCTGCTCGCCCCCTACGGCCTGGTGGAGATGGCGCGCAGCGGCCTCGTCTCCCTCGAGCGGAGCAGGAAGTCGCCGCAGCCGGGAGCGGCGCGGGGGAGTCGCGCGTCGAGAAGGACGAAAGCCCGTGAGAGAAAGGAGAGAGCGTGATGGAAAGAGTTCATGTCTTCGACACGACATTGCGCGATGGCGAGCAGTCGCCGGGCGCTTCTATGAGCGTGGAGCAGAAAGTGGAGATGGCACTGCAGCTGGGGCGGCTCGGCGTGGACGTCATCGAGGCCGGTTTCCCGATTTCCTCCCCGCACCAGTTCGAAGGCTGCCGCCTCATCGCGCGGCAGGTCAAGAGCTGCACCATCGCAGGCCTGGCCCGCGCCCTGGAGAAGGACATCGACGCGGCCACCGAGGCTGTCCGTGAAGCAGCTCACCCGAGGATTCACACTTTTCTTGCGACCTCCCCCATCCACATGCAGTTCAAGCTGCGCAAGGATCCCGAGGACGTGCTGGCCATGGCGGTCAGCGCCGTTCGCTACGCGCGGAACAAGGTCGCCGAGGTGGAGTTTTCCCCCGAGGACGCCACGCGCAGCGAGATCCCGTTCCTGTGCCGGATCATCGAGAAGGTCATCGACGCCGGAGCCCGGATCATCAACATACCGGACACCGTCGGCTATGCGATGCCCGACGAGTTCTGCGTGTTCCTGAAAAAGATCATGGAAGGCACGCCGAACCTCGGGAAGGCGGTGCTGTCGGTGCACTGCCACAACGACCTCGGGCTGGCTGTTGCCAACTCGATCGCGGCGATCCAGGCTGGCGCCCGGCAGGTCGAAGTGACAGTGAATGGAATCGGAGAGAGGGCGGGGAACGCGTCCCTGGAGGAGCTCGTCATGGCCCTCAGCGTCCGCGGAGACCGGCTCCCGTTCACGACGGGAGTCAACACGAAGCAGATCTACAACACCGCGCGGATGCTCGCCAACACCATCGGTTTCCCAATTCCGCGGAACAAGCCGATCACCGGCGAGAACGCGTTTGCTCACGAATCCGGCATCCACCAGGACGGCGTGCTCAAAAAACGGGAAACGTATGAGATCATGACTCCGGAGTCGGTCGGCAGGGACTCGAGCCAGCTCGTCCTGGGCCGGCATTCAGGTCTGCACGGATTCCGAAGCCGACTGCAGGAGCTCGGCATCGCCCTGAGCGAGGAAGAGCTGAAGAAAGCGTACGACCGCTTCCTGGTCATCGCCGACCGCAAGAAAGAGGTCTACGACGACGACCTGTACGTCATCGTGGCAGACGAGCTCGGCCATGAGACCGAGACCTACAGCCTCGACTATTTCAACATTCAGTCGGGAAACCTCGCCGTGCCGACGGCCACCATCAGGATACTCGCTGGAACCGAGCGGTTCGAAGAAGCAGCGACAGGGGACGGCCCGGTGGACGCCATCTTCAACGCCATCGACAGGTCGCTCGGGTTGACGACAAAACTCCTGGAATACGTGGTCCAGGCGGTCACTCCCGGGAAGCAGGCAATCGGCGAGGTGAGCACGTCGGTCGAGATCGAGGGAAGGAAATTCATGGGCAGAGGCGCATCGACGGATATCCTGGAAGCGAGCGCCCGGGCCTACGTCAACGCTCTCAATCGGTGGAAGGCATACATGGCAACCAGAAAGGGCAACGAGAATGGGGACGACGCAGTCTAGGGAAAACCAGGAAAGGATCCAGATCTACGACACGACCCTGCGGGATGGAATGCAGGGCCAGGGGATCAACTACACTCTGGAGGACAAGATTCAGATCGCCCTGACCATGGATGAGTTCGGCATCGACTATATCGAAGGGGGGTTTCCCCTCTCCAACCGCAAGGAGGCCGAGTTCTTCAAACGGATGCGCAAGGAAAACCTGCGCCACGCCCGAGTGGTCGCGTTCGGCTCGACGCGAAAGCCGGGCGGAAAAGCACCCTCCGACCCCCAGGTCAACGCGCTCCTGAACGCCGAGACCTCGAGCGTGATCGTGGTCGGCAAGACCTGGAAAGCCCATGTGAAGCAGATCCTCCACACCACCGATGAAGAGAACCTGGCGATGATCGCCGATTCGCTGTGCACGCTGAAGAAGGAGGGTCGCGAGGTCTTCTTCGACCTGGAGCACTTTTTCGACGGGTACAAGGACGACCCGGCATACGCGCTGCAGGTGCTGAAGACCGGGCGCGATGCGGGAGCCGACTGCCTCGTGCTGTGCGATACCAACGGGGGCACGCTTCCTTCAGAAGTAGCGCGGATCATGACGGAGCTTCCCCTCCGGGAGCTGGGCTCCATCGGGGTGCACTTTCACGACGACACGGGAAACGCGGTTGCCAACGCCATTGAGGCCGTGGACCGCGGAGCGATGCATGTGCAGGGCACGATCAACGGCTGGGGCGAGAGGTGCGGCAACCTGAACCTGTGCACCCTGATCCCCAACCTGTGTCTCAAGGTGGGCCGACAGGCCACCGCGTGCGCCAACCTGAAGCATCTCACGTCGCTCTCGCGCTTCGTCGCGGAGAAGGCCAACATCATCCCCGAAAAGCGCTGGCCGTACGTCGGAGAAGCGGCGTTCTCGCACAAGGGCGGCCAGCACGCCGATGTCATCATCAAGGCTCCGCATCTCATGGAGCACATCGACGGCGCACTGGTGGGGAATGAGCGGCGCATCCTCCTGTCAGAGCTGGCGGGCAAGTCGACGATCATCAAGAAGCTGGCGCGCTACGGCGACTTCGACAAGGGCTCGGAGGAAGTCTCGCGGCTTCTCGAAGAGCTGAAGCGTCTCGAAGAGAAGGGATACGAGTACGAGGCTGGGGAGGCCTCCTTCGACCTGGTGATTCGGAAGGTCCTCAGGAAATACACGCCGCTCCTGGATCTGAGCAACTACCACCTGGAAAATTACAAGGCTGCCGGGACCCCGCCAAAGAGCGTCGGCAGGATCTTTGTCCGGGTGAATGGCAATCTCCTGATGGGTGCAGGCGTCGGCGACGGACCCGTGGACACGCTGAGCGCGGCGCTGAGAGATGCTCTCCTGCCTCTGCACCCGTTCCTGAAAAAGCTGAAGCTGACGGATTACCGGGTGCGGGTTCTGGACCCCGAGAGGGCCACGGCGGCGCGCGTGCGCGTGTTCATCACCACCTCGGACGGAGAGCAGTCATGGGACACCGTGGGCGTTGATGAAAACATCATCGAGGCCTCGTGGCAGGCCCTCATCGACGGCCTGGAGTACTATTACAACAACTACGTGAACGGGGCCGGCGCCTGATCCCTGTCTAGGGCGGCTTGATTCCGAATAGCCTGGTCGTGGCCGCCAGGAGCAGCACAGTCCAGACGACCATGACCACGGCGGTGGAAAGCCTGCTCTGAAACAACCTGTCAACGAACAGCAGAATGAAGGCCGCGCCAAGGAGCCAGACGATCAGCGCGCCCCCCCATCCCCAGCCGACCCAGGCTCCGAGCCAGGCGATCACTTGGCTGCCGGTGGCGGGCTCCCTTTCCGGCTGCCAAGGCCCCTGAGGACCAGGAAGATACCCACGATCAGGAAGATAATGAACAGAACGATGAACCCGATGAAACGACGCGGATGCTGGACACGATTCAGGAACCCGGCGACTATCGATCCTGCAGACAGGACCAGAGCAATCACCCCGGTGACAACGGCGCCACTTCCGCTCATCTGTTTCCTCCCGTCAGCGCGCAAGCTCGCCTCACGCGCGTTCCACGATTGTAAGACTTCTCCGTCAAAAGCGCCAGCCGCACAGCCACCGATCGAAAATGGAATAAAA
>DATKLB010000005.1:0-7861 GCA_035542615.1 Spirochaetia bacterium
CAGGGCTGCCGCCAGGATCATCTGCAGCTGCTTCCGTTTCATGTCACAACTCCTGTGTTCAGAACACGCGCGTCAGCGCGTCGACGGGACGGATCCGGCCGCCGCGGCGCGCGGGGAAGAAGGAGAAGAGCGCGGAAAACGCAGTAACGAGAGCAACGACCCCGGCGATGTCAACGACGCGGGGCACAAGGACCAGCCGGCCCTGGTTCAGGAACAGCGCCACGGTCCCCGTTGGCGGCAGGCGGACCAGCCCGACAACCAGGCCGGCAACAAGCAGCGCCGCCGCGACGCCGATGGCGCTGAAGAGGAGGCCGAGGAAGGCGTTCTCCAGTACGAAGAGTGCGGTGATCCCCCCCGACTCGACGCCAATGGTCCGCATGGTGCCGATCTCCTGGAGTCTGTCGTTGATCGTCATGCGAAGGTTGATGAAGATCGAAACCGCAATGATGAACATCATGATCAGGGCGACCAGCGCGCCCAGCGCGTTCACCGCGGAACTGATCACCTTCACGATCCCCACCGCCTCATCGATCGTGGAAAGGTTCAGCCGGATGGTGTCCCTCCCGCTCGAATCCGCTTTATAGGTGGGTGACGCGGAGGTGATCGCATCCACCGCGGAGGCGGCATCCGAGGGGCGGGTCGTCTCGAAGCCCGCGTCATGCAGCGTCGCTGCAAGCCGCGCGCGCTTTTCCGCGATTCCCGACGGATCACGGAAATACAGGTACAGGGTGGAGGCGGTGTCCGGCTCCGCGAGGTCCAGCTGGCGCGTGAAGGGAAACCGGCACAGGATGAGCCCCTGCGCGAAAAAGTTGACAGATTCGTAGATCCCCTTCACCTTGAGAGTTCCCGTGTTGAACGAGCCGTAGCGCGACCGGGCCGCGATCACTACCTCGTCATCCAGGTGGAGTCCGAAGTACTGCGCCACGTCCTTCGGCATGACGGCGCCGTTCGGGGTGGATGCGAACTGGTCCCAGCCGCCGGCGGTGAACTGCAGCTGGCCCTGCAGCGCGGCGTCCGCCGCGGGGTCGACGCCGGTGAAGTCCAGCCTCTTGGAATCTCCCTTGTAATACAGGGTAGAGCGCACGACGTAGCGGGGGATCACCGTAACGTCGCTTCCAAACAGCCCTTTCGCCACGGTTTCCACGCGCGGCCAGCGGCGCACGCCGAGGAACAGACGGCCGCCAATGGAGTAGGAGCCGGAGATCGTGATGTGCCCCGCGGTGGAGCGTACGAGGTTCCCCGTGATGTTCCTGATCGCTCCCTGGGAAAAGGCGAAGAGGAGCACGAGGATGAACGTCACCACTGCGTAGTTGACCCCGAGAGTGAACGACCGCCGTTTCTGGCGAAAGACGTTTTTCAGGGCGACGCGGAGGAAGAATCCCATCTGGCCCTCCTAGCGGTCGTTCATGGCCGCAAGCGGCGTGATCCGCGTCGCCACCCTGATGGGCAGCAGCGTGGCGAGGATGGAAACCGCCACAACGACCAGCAGCGCCGTGATGAAAGGACCGATGCTCGGCACCACGGGAAGCGGCCCGCCGCCCACGAGATACTGGGACACGGTCTCGGGAAGCGGGATGCCGGTCGTCCTGCCGGCAAGCACCAACGCGAGGCTCGCGATCATTCCGATGATGCACGCGGCGACGTTCAGGAGCAGCGTTTCGGTGAGAAACACGCTTCGGATGAAGCTCCTCTCCGCGCCGAGGGCACGCATGGTCCCGATCTCACCCGTGCGCTCGATGATGTTGATCACGAGCGTGTTCATGAAGATGAACGTGACCACGAGGAAGACAAGAGCCGTGGCGAAGTAGATGAACGCCTGCACGGCGGAAGCCACGTTCGCGAAGAACGAGGATGCCTGGTCCCAGCGGGCCGTCTTCACGGGCCAGCCCTGCGCCGCAAGGCGGGCACGCACGGTTTCCATTGCAGCGTGGTCCTTCAGCCGCACGGCGATCATCGTATATCCCGACACCGCCTCCGCCTTCAGCTTCGCCGTGTCGATCGATCCTATCGACGTGCCGGCAAGATTGAAGATGCCCTCCTCGCTCTCGGATGCCGCGGCAAGACCTTTTTCGAGCCCTGGGGGAAGACCGCCGGAAACACCCGTGAAGTTGAACAGCTGGGAATACGAGGCCGCATCCATGAAGTTGATGTAGTTGAAGACGTTGGCGTAATACACCGGCTCGAAGATGCCGCGGACAGTGACGCGCAGCGCGTTCACACCGCCTCCCCCGCTCAACCCCAGCGCCGTGACCTGATCCCCCACCGAAAGCCGCACGCCGTAGCGCTTCTGATAGTGATCGTTCTGATACCTGCTGATGAGGATCCCCGGTCCGCCCGTGAGAGGCTTGCCTTCCACGATTCGCACGTTCTCGAAGGTGCGGAAGTAGGCCCCCGGGTCTGCCGCATAGAAAATGAAAGGCACGTCGACGCTCTCGGTCCCGCTTGCAACGGAGAGGAGGGAGTAGTTCTGCGCGAACGGAACGGTTGCCTCCACTTCCGGCTGCGCGCCGAGAAAGGCGTTCACCTCCTGCGTGTTCGGGACGACGGGAAGCGGTGTGTTGAACGCGAAAGGGGACGGGATCTCCCGGGAGCGCGCGGCGTAGACGATGAAGTCCCCCGTGAAGTTGCGGATGATGGAATTGCGGGATGTGATGCTGGCCGATCGCGTCACGGTGGTCCCGAACACGAGCAGGAGCGTCCCGAATACCACGAGGAGGCCGATCAGGAGCATGCGGCTCCTGCGGCGCAGAAGAGAACGGAGCGCGATCCTGATGACGATCATGCCGCGCTCCGCGACTCGTCACCCACCACGAGCCCGTCCCTCAGGTTCACGACCCTGCGGGCGTGCTCCATGATGTGGGCGTCGTGCGTCGAGAACACGAGCGTCGTCTTCTCCATCTCGTTGATCGTCTTCATCAGCTCGACGATCTTGTGGCCCGTCGCGCTGTCCAGGTTCGCCGTGGGCTCGTCCGCCAGGACGATGAGCGGGTTCGTCACGAGGGCCCGCGCAATGGCCACCCTCTGCCGCTGCCCGCCGGAGAGCTCGGTGGGCTTGTTCTTCAGACGGTCGGTGAGCTGGACCTCCTCGACGAAGCGCATGACGATCTTCTCACGCTCGCGCCGGGTCATCGTCCTGCGCAGCAGCAGCGGGAACTCGATGTTCTCGTAGACGTTCAGAACGGGGATCAGGTTGAACGACTGGAAAATGAAACCGATCTTCGTCCGCCGATAGCGCGTGAGCTCCGTGTCGCTCAGATGTTCCACGTCCGCGCCGTCAATGAGGACGCGGCCCGTGGACGGGTTGTCGATGCAGCCGATCATGTTCAGGATCGTGCTCTTGCCCGAGCCGGAGGGCCCCGCGATGGCGAGGAACTCGCCTTTTTCGATCGTCAGGGAGATCCCGCGCAGGGCATCAACCCTGGTGTCACCGAGCATATAGTACTTCTGGACATCGACCAATTTGACTACGCTCATTCTCAACTCCCCAGCTACAATTGTATGTGATACTTTATTCGCTACGACCCAGGTCGTCAAGTATTTCATTTTGTGATTTATTTCTGTTGCAATATTTCAAATAGAAATATAAATTCGCCCCATGCTAGCAGTAAAGGAAAAGGCGGACCTGGCAAGCTTTCTCGCCACAAGCCGGCAGGAAATAAGCGCAATACTCCGAAATTTCGTCTCCCGAAAGAAACAAGAGCTTGCCTTGACCAACGAGCTTTCTGCTTCCGCCATGGATCGACTCCTGGAGTTCGCCCTCGCGGGAAAAATGATCCGCGGCTCGCTGGTTGCTCTCGGGGCGTCCGCCTTCGAGGAAGCGCTCAGTCAACACACGCGGCGGTCAGCCTGGCTGGCCGGGGCGGCAATAGAGCTTTTCCACGCCGGGCTCCTGGTCCATGACGACATCATGGACAGGGATGACACTCGCCGCGGGCACTCGACAATTTCCCACCAGTACGCGGCGGACACCCGCTGGCTGGGCGCCCGGGATTGGCGGCACGCCGGGGAGGCACTGGGGATATGCGTCGGGGATGTGGCGTTCTTCCTCGGCTGCGAACTGATTGCGGGGCTGCCTGCGGATCCTTCGGTCACGGCAGAGATCCTGGAGTTGTTCTCTCGTGAGCTGTCTGCAGTCGGGATCGCCCAGATGCAGGACGTCCTGTGGGGCGCCCTTGCGGGCGCGCGCCCTTTGGAGGATGAAATCATCCGCATGTACAGGTTCAAGACGGGGCGCTATACGTTTTCCCTTCCGCTCAGGGCAGGCGCAATGCTTGCGGGAGCGTCCCGCGAGGTCCTTGATTCGCTTGATGCCTTGGGGGAATGCATGGGAATCCTGTTCCAGGTCCGTGATGACGAGCTGGGCCTCTTCGGGACGGAGGAGACGACGGGGAAGCCTGTAGGTTCTGACGTGAAGGAAGGCAAGAAAACCCTTCTTCACGCCCGGCTTTTCGCATGCGCCGGCGCGCAGGAGAAGAAAAGGCTGTCCAGGATTTTCGGCAATCCGAAGATCACTCAGCAGGACCTCGCGTTCGTGACCGACCTTGCCGAATCACGCGGGGTCCGGGATTCGATCAGGGCAACAGTCGAAAGTCTCTTTGAGAAGGCGCGCTCGATCATCCGCTCGCTTCCCGACGGAAGCCCGGACAGCGCGCGCGTTCTGCTCGAGCTGCTGGACTTCACGATGAGGCGGCAGGCCTGATGCGGCCTTTCGGTCCAGCGACGTCACGCCGGACGGTTGACCAGCCGGGCGGCAGTCGCGACGGCGGCTTCAGCGTTGACCGCTGTTCCGTCAGCGCCGATCTCCTGCCACAAATCCATGCGGTTCTGGAACGCCTGGCCGCCGACCATGACGGGAAGCGAGCGCAGCGGTTCCGTTTCCCTGATGGCCGCGATCATCTCGCGGGCCTCCGAGACGTTCGCGGGGAGCGTTACGGAAATGGCGCACAGATCTGGCCGCTCCGCCTTGAGCAGCTCGAGGAGGTGCCCGGTGCTCAGGTTCGCACCCGGGAACACGACGCTCCACCCTTCCAGGCGCAGGAAATCCGTCACCATTGCCGCCCCGAGGACGTGCTGCTCGCGCGAGACGGAAAGGCACACGCAGCGCGGCCTTCCGTCCTGGCGGGCCTCAGCGTCAGGCGCCGGGAAGAGCTTCGCCATGACGCGAACGGTTGCCTCGCTGATCGCGTGCTCCGCTCCGACGCTGAGCTGCCCCAGCTCCCAGAGCCTTCCAACCTCTTTGAGCGCGGGCTCGAAGATTTCCTGGCAGATGCGGCGGTAGGGCATCCCGTTGCGGAACGCCGTGTCGATGAGCTGCATCGCCGCCTCGAAACCGGTGTGCCTGAGAGTATCGAGGTACTCGACGGCGAGGCCTGCGGCCTGTGCGGCCGGCTCCTTCCGTACCTCAGCAACATCGTCATCCGGGCCGCGCATGGAGTCGCTTCTTCCAAGGAGAAAGTCCATGCTGACGTCGAAGAAATCGGCAAAACGTCCCAGCATGCGCTCGTCAGGAAACCGGAGCTTCTTCTCGTAGTTCGCGATCGTCGTCTGGGCAACTCCGAACGACTGTGCGAGATCCATCTGCCGGAGGCCGCGTCTTTTTCTCAAGTCTCTCAAACGTGTCGCAAAGTCAGCCATGTCTCATCACGAATTGTATACAACGCTTCAAATGATAGCTCGAAACGTGCACTGAAATCAAGCCTGGAATCGTCAATTCATACCAAAGAGCAGATGGTTTTTTCATGAGCAAAGAAAGCGTTCTTATCGTCGGAGCCGGCATCGGAGGTCTTTCCCTGGCAAACCTTCTCGCTCGTCGAGGTTTTTCCGTGCGAGTACTGGAAAAGAACGAGACCTCGGGGGGCAGGGCCAGGATATGGAAGAAAGATGGCTTCACATTCGACATGGGCCCGTCGTGGTATCTCATGCCGGAGGTGTTCGAGAGGTACTTCGAGTCCCTCGGAGAGCGGAGGAAGGACCACTATGACCTCAGCCGGCTCGACCCATCCTACAGGGTGTTCTTTACCCCCGGTAAGCCGGTGGATCTCTATCCCGACGCGGAGAAAAACGAATCAACATTCGAAGGTTTCGAGAAGGGAGGGGGCCGCCGGCTGCAACGCTATCTCGAAGACGCGAGGTACAAGTACGATACCGCCATGAGGGAGTTCGTGTACCGCGACTACACTTCCGTCGCGCAGTTCCTGAACCGCCGCATGCTGGTCGAGGGGGTCCGGTTGAACTTGCTCGGCAGCCTCGACCGGCACGTTCGGAAGTTTTTCCATGACCGCAGGGCCCGGCAGGCCCTGGAGTACCACATGGTCTTCCTCGGAAGCAGCCCCTACAACGCCCCGGGGATGTACTCCATCATGTCCCATGTCGACCTCACGCAGGGAGTTTTCTATCCGCAGGGCGGAATGGGACGACTGGTCGCATCCCTGGAAAAGATGGCCGCCGCCTCGGGCGTGGAGGTCCTCACGGGCCACGAGGTCACCCGGATCGTGTCGGCGGGAGGCAGGGCGCGCGGCGTCGTGGTGGACGGGCGTGGCAGGTTCGATGCCGACATCGTCTGTGTCAACGCGGATTATGCGTTCACGGAAACGAAGCTCCTCGACCGCACACAGCGCTCGTACTCCGCAAGCTCGTGGGACAGGCGCGTGCTCGCCCCCTCCTTCTTCATCCTGTACCTCGGCCTTGCGAAAAAACTGCGAAGCCCGCTGCACCACACCCTGTACCTGGCGCCGGAATGGGACAAGCACTTCACCGCAATCTTCAGCAAGCCCGCCTGGCCCGAGGATCCCTGTTTCTACCTGAGCTGCACATCGAAGACGGACCCCACGGTTGCCCCCGCCGGATGCGAGGCGCTCGTTGCCCTCGTCCCCGTTGCTGCGGGGCTTCCCGACGGCGATGATGAGAGGCGCAGGTACCGTGACTCCGTGATCGGAAAGGTCCAGGACGTGCTGGGAGAGAAAATCGAGGATGCAATCCGCGTGGAGCGCGTTTTCTCTCCCCGGGACTTCCTCTCCGACTACAACGCGTACAAGGGCACCGGGCTGGGACTTGCCCACACGCTCCGTCAGACGGCCATTTTCCGCCCTTCGCACAGGAGCAGGAAGCTGTCGAACCTGTACTACACCGGCGCCTACACGCACCCCGGCGTGGGAGTGCCCATGACCCTCATCAGCTCCCAGCTCGTGGCGGACCAGATCGCCAGCCCAGCTTGAATTAAGCGGAATTCAAGAATATTTCTAATTGTGTTATAATAGCGTTGATTTACCACGATTTGTATAGTATCTTCCGGCTCAAAGAGGGAAAAATGACAAGCAACGAATTGCACAGAACAGTCTTCCAGAAAGGGAGCAGGACCTACTTCACAAGCAGCCTGTTCTTTCCGGAGCGTGTACGCCGTGAGGTTTCCGTCCTGTATTCATTTGTGCGTGTCGCTGACGATTTTGTTGACGCGACTCCCCAGGACCGCGCGGGCTTCGAAGCGTTTCGGCAGCGGTACTCCGCATCCCTGCATGGAAAGAATACCCCTGATCCCGTTGTTGATGATTTTGTCCGCCTGATGCACGAAAAGCAGTTCGAACCGGCCTGGGTGGATGCTTTCCTCTCCTCCATGGAGGCGGATTTCTCGATACGAGAGTACGATACGGTGGAGGACGTCCTGCGCTACATCTACGGTTCCGCGGAGGTGATCGGACTCTTCATGGCGCGGATCCTCGACCTGCCGCGGGACTCCCACCCGTATGCGCAGATGCTGGGAAGGGCGATGCAGTACATCAACTTCATCCGCGACATCGATGAGGATGCCCGGCTGGGCAGGCGCTATCTCCCCTTCCTGGGCATAGGGCTCGACTCCCTCGACCGC
>DATKLB010000006.1:0-5487 GCA_035542615.1 Spirochaetia bacterium
GACCGGGTTCTCCAGGATTTTGACATTCGGATGCTGCTGCTGGAAGATCTTGAACAGCTCGTCAATGGCCTCCTTCTCTCCGCCGGCTGTCCAGTAGTGGAAAATCGTGAACTCGGTCTTCTGCGCGAACAGGACGACCGGCACGGCAAGGATCAGCAGCAACGCCAGTCCGACCCCGAAAATCTTTTTCATTCGACACCTCCCTCCAGAGAATTCTTTCCCTGCATTGACAATGCAGTTTTCTTCGCGTTTGCGAGAGCTCCCGGAGAGCCTGTTCAGTCGATTGTCCCGTCGCCCGCGCGCTGCCTGACCTGTCGTCCTGTCGAGGCCCATCCGGCATAAGATACTCATTGGTGAGGGTTTGAAGGCTTTTCTTAGAGCTGTTCGGGAATCGTCCGAGGCGCGATCTGTCACTCTTGACCTCCCCTGAACGTTATGCTGTTTTTTATAATGAAAGTCAAATGACTTTCATATGAAATAGAAAGTTATTCTATTAGATGTCCCCTGCCTTGTCAAGAGAATTCTTTTCGCCTGGCAATTGACATTTCTTTATAATCGTAATAGAGTCAGGTTTCACTCGTAAGGCGAGTCTTCCACGGGCAACGACGATGATTTTCAACATTCAACGCTTTTCGACCCATGACGGGGCGGGCATTCGCACCATCATCTTCTTCAAGGGGTGCTCCCTGCGCTGCCCGTGGTGCGAAAACCCCGAGAGCCAGTCCTTCGAGCCGGAGCTTGCATGGGACGAAAGGAAATGCATCCGCTGCCTGGAGTGCGCGGGCGCTGCGGTGGATGGGCAGGTTACGGTTGAAAAGGGCAGACCGGTGTTTCACCGAGAAAAGATCAGGCTCCCGGAGAGCATTGCCGACGCCTGCCCATCCGGAGCTTTGAGCGTTCTCGGGGCGGAGAAAAGCATCCAGGAAATAATGTCGGAAATCGAGAAAGACACTCCCTTCTACAAGAAGAGCCGCGGTGGAGTTACGCTGTCAGGAGGGGAACCGTACAACCAGCCCGTCTTTCTTCTCGAGCTCCTGGAAGCCCTGGGGCGGTCAGGACTCACGGCTGCAGTCGAGACCGCGCTCAGTGTCCCTTGGAGCGCGATCGAACCGAGCCTTCCCTTTGTCGAAGCGTTTCTCGTGGACGTGAAGCACAGCGATGCGGCGAAGCTGAAAGCATTCACGGGAGCGGATATTTCCCTGATCGAGGGAAACCTGAGAAGGCTCGAAAAGAGCGGAGCTGCCGTGACCGTGCGGATTCCTGTCGTTCCGGGATTCAACGACTCAATCCCCGAGATCGCCGGTATCGTCGACCTTGCCGCCTCTCTCAGGAATGTGCGAATGATTCACTTCCTTCCCTTCCATACGTTGGGCGTGGGCAAGTACCGCCTGCTGGGGAAGGAATACCGCTTCCGCGGCGAGGCCGAGCCGGCGCACGACATGAGCGAATACTTGGCCCTGGCACAGAGCAGGGGACTGGACGCAAGCATAGGAGGATAGCGTGGAAGCTACCCGGACAAGACCGCAGGTCTCGGAGCGCATCTTGGCGCAGAGGGATCGGCTCCTGAAGACGAAGCCGACCGTCTGCACGGAGCGGGCGCGGATATACACCGAGGTCTACCAGAACAACCAGGACAAGCCGCTCATCATCACCAGGGCGCTGGCCCTAGATGAGACGTTGCGGGGGATGAGCATCTCCATCGATGACGGAGAGCTCATCGTCGGAAACCAGGCTTCCAAGCCGCGCGCCGCGCCCATTTTCCCCGAGTATGCCGCTGGCTGGATAGTGAAGGAGCTGGACGAGTTTTCCCGGCGGCCGGGCGATGCTTTCTTTCCGACAGAGGAAGTCAAGCAGGAGCTCCGGGAGATCTGTCCCTGGTGGCAGGGCCGGACCCTGTTCGAACGGGCAACCGCGCTGCTGCCTCCGTTGATGCGCGAGATCCACGACGCGGAGATAATCCGCGCCGAGGGCAACATGACGTCCGGGGACGGCCACATCGCCGTGAACTTCCCCCGGATCCTGTCGGTTGGAATCGCCGGATATCGGGAGGCGGTGGCTCGACGGCGGACAGAGCTGGATCTCACCGACGGGGCGGATCTCAGGAAAGAGCAGTTCCTTCGGGCCGTGGACATTGCGCTCGACGGTCTCTCAGCCTTCATCCGGCGTTTCGAAGCGCGCGCGCGGATCATGAGCGCAAAAGAGCACGACCCCGGACGAAAGAGGGAGCTCGAAGCGATAGCACGAAACTGCGGCATCATCGCCGAAAGGCCGCCGGAAGATTTCTACCAGGCGCTGCAGCTCGTGTACTTCGTCCAGCTCGCCCTCCAGATCGAGAGCAATGGGCATTCGGTTTCCCTGGGCCGCGCAGACCAATATCTCTATCCGTTCTACGTGCGCGACACGCAGGCAGGCCGGCTCAGCGAGGAGTTTGCGCGCGAGCTTCTCGAGAGCACATGGCTGAAGATCTTTTCCATTAACAAGATCAGGCCCTGGTCGCACACGCGCTTTTCCGCCGGGAGCCCCCTGTACCAGAACGTGACAATCGGCGGGCAGACTCGGGACGGGCATGACGCGGTGAACCCGCTCAGCTTCCTGATCCTGGAGTCGGTGGGCAACCTGCGCCTGCCGCAGCCCAACCTTTCGGTGCGCTACCACAGCGGCATGAGCGACGAGTTCCTCATGGCGTGCATCCGCGTCATCGAGAAGGGCTTCGGTATGCCAGCCTTCAAGAACGATGAGATCGTGATCCCCGCGTTGCTGAAACAGGGCGTCGAAAAAACCGATGCCTTCGATTACTCCGCCATCGGCTGCATCGAGGTGGCTGTTCCCGGAAAGTGGGGCTACCGCTGCACGGGAATGAGCTTCCTGAATCTTCCCCGAGTGCTGCTCGCCGCGCTCGCCAACGGGAAAGACAGCATGTCTGGGAAGACGTTTTGCCCGGGCGCAGGCAACCTCGAAGAGTTCGAAAGCTTCGATGAGGTGATGAAAGCCTGGGACAGGCAGGTGAGATTTTACGCGCGGGCCACGGTTGCCATCGACACGGCAGTGGACACCGCGCTGGAGGAGAACGTGCCTGATGTGCTCTGTTCGGCGTTCGTGGACGACTGCATTACGCGGGGCAAGACCCTCAAAGAAGGCGGGGCGAAGTATGATTTCATCTCCGGCCTCCAGGTCGGCATTGCCAACCTGGGGAACGCACTGGCCGCGATCCGAAAGCTGGTATTCGATGAGCGCAGGATTGGAAAGGCCGAGCTGATGGCAGCGCTCGCGGAGAACTTCGAGGGACCGCAGGGGGAGAAGATCCGCCAGCTCCTGGTCAACCGGGCGCCGAAGTATGGCAACGATGAAGACTCCGTTGACCTGCTCCTGCGGGACGCCTACAACGTATTCATCGACGAGCTGTCCCACTACCACAACACGCGCTACGGCCGGGGTCCGATCGGGGGGACCTACTACGCCGGTACGTCCAGCATCTCGGCCAACGTGCCCTCGGGATCCGTGGTGCCAGCAACGCCAGATGGCCGCAAGGCCTTTGCGCCCCTGGCAGAGGGATGCTCGCCTTCCTCAGGGACGGACACTCTCGGGCCAACGGCCGTCTTCAAGTCAGTGGCCAAGCTTCCCACGGAAAAGATCTGCGGCGGGGTGCTCTTGAACCAGAAGCTGTCTCCCTCCGCCATCCGCACGCAGGCGGACAAAGACAAGCTTGCCGCCCTGCTTCGGACGTTTTTCGATGATCTCAAGGGCTGGCACGTGCAATACAACATTGTCTCCCGACAGACGCTGCTGGCTGCGCAGAAGGATCCCGAGAGCTATCGCGACCTGGTCGTGCGAGTGGCAGGGTATTCCGCTCTTTTCACCACGCTGGCCCCGGAGACGCAGAACGACATCATCGCCCGCACGGAGCACCAGTTGTGAAGCTCCTCTGCGGCGTCGACCTGGGAGGCACGAAACTTGCGGCGGGGCTGATGGCGTCCGACGGGAAGCTTTTGGATAAGGAAGTCGTCTTCGATCATGTCGGAAAGGATGAAAAGCAAGTCGTTCGCAGGATACGGGACATCGTGGCAACGCTTCTCCAGCGCCGCGGCGTTGGCGTGGGTGACCTGGAGGGAATCGGGGTTGGCTTCGCTGGACACCTTCGCTTCCGTGACGGAATCACCATTACGACGTCCAACTACAAGGGCTTCAAGATCAAGAACTTTCCTCTTCGCAGCGCAATTGAAGAGCATTTCCCCACGCGCGTCGTGGTGGACAACGATGCGAACGCCCAGGGCATGGCCGAATATCTTTTTGGCGCCGGGGCGGGCCATGGATCGCTGGTGTTCGTGACCTTCAGCACGGGGATCGGCGCAGGGATCGTCCTGGACGGCAAGCTGTACCGGGGGATGACGGGCACGGCGGGCGAGGTCGGCCACATGATCGTGAATCCCGCAAGCGATTTCGTGTGCGGGTGCGGCAACCACGGCTGCCTGATGGCGCACGCAAGCGGCGTTGGACTGCCGCAGGTCGTGCGCAGAAAGCGGGAGCAGGGGGTGAAGACGAAGCTGCAGCTCTCCGAGACCGAGTGGGCAAATATCGACGGAAGGGCTATCGGGGAAGGGCTGAAAATGGGCGATGAGCTCTCACGGGCGGTCGTGCTCGAGTTTGCGGATTACGCCGGGATCGGCCTGTACAATCTCTTTCAGATCTTCAACCCGAATGTCTTTGTCATTGGCGGAGGTCTCATGAGCTGGGGACCGCTCTACATCGACAGGATACGGAAGAAGTTCACCGAGCTCGGACGCGAGATGCTCTTCGATCCCGTGGAGATCGTGTCGTCAAAGCTCGGGCAGGACGCCGGTGTCATCGGCGCCGCCGCGCTACTGTTGGAGCAGGGATGAACAAGAGGCAGCGACGCATCATCGACTCACTGAGCGCGGGAGCCATGACATCCGTCAGGGATCTTGCCCGGATCCTTGACGTCTCAGCCGTCACAGTCCGCCAGGACCTGTCACTGCTCGAGGAGGAAGGGTTTCTCAAGCGGGTGCACGGCGGAGCGGTGCTGGAAAGCGCTGATGACATCTCCAAGCGCCTCGTGGTCAACTACGAGAAAAAGCAGCGAATCGCCCGGGCCGCTGCAGCTTTCGTGCAGGAGGGCGAGTCCATCCTCATTGAATCCGGCTCCACTAACGCCATTCTCGTCAAGGAGTTGGGCAGGCGCGAGGGGGTGACCATCATCACCTCGAACGTATTCATTGCGCGGCAGTTGAAGAAGAACGAGCATGCATCGATCATCCTCCTGGGCGGCCTGTACCAGCATGAAAGCGAGAGCCTGGTGGGCAAGCTGACGAAGATTTGCCTGGACAACGTCAACTTCACGAAGGCTTTCATCGGGGTGGACGGTTTCACCAGGGAAGCCGGCTTCACGAGCACCGACATGATGCGGGCCGAGATCTCGGCGCACATCGCGAAAAAGGGCGCCGAGGTTTTTGTGGTGACGGATTCCAGCAA
>DATKLB010000007.1:0-21565 GCA_035542615.1 Spirochaetia bacterium
TATCGGAAGATGCTGGACCTCTGACTTCGCGCGCGTCAGGCGAGTCGTCCCATCCAGGCAAGAGGCTCGCTTTTCTTTTGCCCTCCTGCTCACCAGACACTATATTTGGCGATGAATGCCACGTCTTCATATATAGGAGGAATCCGATGTTCAGATACGCGCTTCCCTTTCCAACCGCTCCCGGCAAGACGGCAGATGACATCAAGAGTATTGCCGCGTATTTCAAGGCGAACCCGTCGGGTTATGCAGAGTCGCGAAAGCGGCTCGGGATCACCCTGGAGCGGGCCTACATTCAGCCTTCTCCGATGGGCATTGTAACGGTTTCTTATGTCGAGTCTGAAAAGCCGTTTGCCGAGGTTGCGCGGGGGATGGCCACCTCGGATCTCGAGGCAGACCGCACCTTCCTTTCGATGGTGGCGAACATCCACGGCGTCGACATGCGGAAGCCCCCCGCCGGATCTCCACCGCAAACCATAGGGGAATGGGTTGACCCCCGTGTGACATCGCGGAAAGCGGGACTCGGTTTCATGGCGCCGCTTCTCCCGGGCAAGAGTGATGCGGGCAGGGCTTTCCTGCGAGAAGCAATCGTGACACGAGCGGCAGAGTTCGCAGAGTCTCGCAGGGCGTGGGACCAGAACATGGAGATCGTGACGCTCAGCCCCACCCCCATGGGAGACATGATCTGCGTCTACCTGGAAGGCAACGACCCGGTGAAAGGAAACCGCGACTTCGCGGCCTCAACCCGTCCCTTTGACCTCTGGTTCAAGGGCAAATTGAAGGAGCTCTTCCCTCCACAAGTAGATTTCGACAAGCCCGTGCCGGCGGTCGAGCAGATTTTCGACTCGGTTGCAGTGATGGTAAAGGTCTGATTTCGGAGGCGGGGAGGCTCCGGCCACCCCCGCCTTCGGCGCCCCGTTGATGAGGAGGTTGCCGTATGCTCAAGAAAGCACGCGTTCAAACGACTCTGCCGGCGCAGGACATTTCCCGCGCCCGGTCTTTCTACTCCACGAAGCTCGGCCTCGAGCCGGTCGAAGAATCAGCGACTGGGCTGACCTACGAGTGCGCAGGAAGCAGGTTCCTTCTGTTTCCCAGCCAGGGCAAATCCAGCGGGACTCACACCCAGATCGGGTTCGTGGTCGACAACGTCGAGGCTGAAGTGAGCGAGCTCAAACGCAAGGGCCTCACGTTCGAAGAGTACAATTCCCCTGCCCTGAAGACGGTCAACAGCATCGCCACGACTGAGTCGACCAAGGGAGCCTGGTTCAAGGATAGTGAGGGCAATCTTCTGGGAGTCGTGCAGCTCCTGTAGGCGCAGCGAAGAGTGCGGCCGCCTGGGCTATCGCAAGCTACCGCGCGAGCAGGCTCCGTGCACCGAGGATGCGGCTCCTGCAGTCCTCCAACTCCTCTGACTCCGACAGCTCGATGCACACAAGCTTTCCGTCCGCGAGGATCTGGCGATAGAAGGCCGGCGCCAGGTCGCCATCCTCGATGAAGCCCGGCTGGACGACGTTGTCTTTCGTCATTTTCACGTGGACATAGGGTAGGCGGTCTTTGTTCTCGTTGTAGAATCGCTCGAGCGCTGCCGCGGCGCAGTACGAGCGATTGTGCTCCCGATCCATGAAGTTACCCGGGTCGAAAGTCAGGCTCATCGACGGAATGCGCTCGAGGAGCTCGACGACGCCCGCCTCGCCCGATTGCGCGGCGCTGAGCGGCTCATAGCTGTTTTCGAAAACGAGACGCACACGATGCTCGGAAGCGGTCCTGAGGTACCCTTCAATGCGATCCTGAAGCGTCGCGAGCTCCGTCCGCGAGTATCCGACCCGGGACGGATTGTCCCGGATGGCCCTCCCCGCGATCGTCAGGCGGACAAAGGTGTCTCTCCCGAATACGGCGCTGTTCTTCACCCCGCGGAGGAAGAGAGCCTCATCGGCCGGGTCCAGGATATTGGTGCCGTCCCAGGCATAGTGCAGCCGCACCCCTCCTCCGTCGGCAATCCTCTTCAGCTCCCGGAGGTCTTGTGCTCTGAGCGAGAGATCGCTGTCGCGCACTTCGAGCCACGGAAACCGTTCGGCAGCGGCCCACCTGACGAGCTGCCCCAGCGTCGTGGCGCCTGTGCCGATCGCGGGGTTGAAGGTGCGCGTCGTGAACCCGATCATCTCTGCACCCGGCCGGCGGTTCCCTCGTGGAGCAGCTCCCGGACCTCTTCCAGCGTGATGATGTTGAAGTCCCCGAGCACCGTCTGCTTGAGCGCCGAGGCAGCCGCGGCGAACTCCACCGTCTCCTGGGGTTTCATCGAATTGAGGATTCCGTAGATCAGTCCGGCGGAGAACGACGCGCCGCCTCCCCCGCGATCCACGAGATGGATGTCATACGTGCGCGACACACAGAAGTCCTTCCCGTCGTACAGCATGGCCGACCATCCGTTGTCTGACGCCGAACGGCTTTCCCGCAGGGTCGATGCGACAGAGCGGAAGGAAAACCGTTCCTTCATCTGCCGGAACATGGTCTTGTATCCTTCGATGCTGAGCTTTCCACGGGATACGTCCGTGTCGGCCGGCCTGAAACCGAGGGTTATTTCCGCATCCTCCTCGTTTCCGATGCAGACATCGACATGCTTCATGAGCCCTGTCATGACTTCGCGCGCCTTCTCGGGAGTCCACAATTTCCTTCTATAATTCAGATCCACGCTGACCGTGAGCCCGTGCTCCTTCGCCTTGATCAGCGCGGTCTCTGTGAGCTGCCGCGCGCTCTCGCTCAGCGCCGGCGTTATCCCCGAGACATGAAACCACGCCGCATCCCGGAAGATCCTGTCGAAGTCGAAGTGAGCGGGGGTTGCGGTTGCCATCGATGAATCGGCCCGGTCATAGATGACGCGCGAAGGCCGCATCGCGGCCCCGTTCTCGTAGAAGTTGAGGCCAAGCCGCTTGCCTCCGAAAGCGACGAAGCTCGTGTCGACCCCCTGGGCACGGAGGCTCGCCACCGCGGCGCGTCCGAGCGGATTCTCCGGGAGCCGTGTCACATAGGAGACATCCATGCCGAACCGGGCAAGCGAGGCAGCGACAATCGACTCGTCTCCGCCGTAGAACACGTCGAACGAGCTCGCCTGCTCGAACCGCAGGTTTCCCGGCGGCATGAACCTGATCATCATTTCCCCCATCGCGACAACTCGGCTCATTGCAGCAACCCCCTCAAAACGAGATTCCGTTGAAGCCGAAAGGCATCAACGAACACGACCGCGTTCATTCCCGCTCGGATCAGCGCCGCAGTGACGCGCGGGCGATCGTCGATCCACAGGAGCGTCTCCCGGGGTGCTTTCACGCGCTCGGCTATCGCGGCAATCAGCTCGCGGGGCACATCCACGCGAAGGCGCTGACGGTCTTCAGAAGAAAAAAGCCAGCGGGTCCTGGGAATGCAGCGCTCGATCCCGAGGCGTTCCATGGCGGATACGATGTCGTTTCCGTCAATCTCGCAGAACAGCCACGAGTCGAGAACACCGTTGATCGAGATCAGGAGCTCTTCGATTCCCGCGTCGACGCGCAGGCTGTTGAGAATCCGTTCCCCCAGACTGCTGCCGTCCTCCCGAACGCCGAGTATCAAGGCCGCCCGCGAGCAGAGTCCTGTCCAATCGAGCTTACCCGAGCGCATTGCCGAAGCGAGGTCGCGCACGGCAAGACGCGCCTTCGGATCCGCCACGGCGGTGCTCCCGGCGACCACGGAAAAGAGCGCACCTTCAAAGGTCTGCGTCACCACCCCTTCCAGGCGAAAGATCAGGTGGCAGGCCGCCGGCGTCATTCCCCCATCACCTGCAGAACGAGGCTGCGCGGCGATCGTTCGCGCTGCATGTCCAGGACCATGATGTCCTGGTATGTCCCCAGCAGGAGCCGGCGATCGTGCACGGGAACCATGACGCTTTGCGAGAGCAGCGCCGAGCGCACGTGAATGGCGCCGTTTCGGTCATAGCCAACCAGGTGATGCATGTAGGGACCCTCTATCGGAACAAGGCGCTCCAGAACGTCCTCCAGGTCCAGGAGAAACCCCGCTTCGTGCTCGACGATCATGACCGATCCGGTGGTATGCTGGAGAAAGACGCTGAACGATCCTTCGCGGATGCCCGAGTCGGCGACAAAGCGCCGGGCTTCCTCCGTGATCACGAAGGTGGAGAACCCTCCATCAGTGTCGATCGTCAGGGTGCCGGTTTTCACCATCCCGCGCTCACGCCACGCTCAACTGCTTCATCCACCGCCTGACCCTGCGGGCGGCGGTGGCGATGTGCGGCTCCGGATCGATGCTGTAGTCCCAGGAGAGCTCCACGGAGAGAAACCCGCGGAAGCCTGTCTCCTGCAAGGCTCCGAGAAGCGGCTGGTAGTTGAAGCTTCCGTCCCCGGGAACGAGCCCCTGGTGCTTCAGGCCGTCGTTGTCGTTGAGATGCACCTGGTACAGCAGATCGCCGAGCGCATGCACTTCCCCGACCCCGGTCTGGCCCGCCAGGTGAATGTGTCCGGAGTCCAGCACGACGCCAAGATTGTCCCGCGCCAGCGGCCGGATGAGTCGAAGCGCATCATTCGCGTTGACGACCAGGTCGCTCACGTAGTGGTTCACCGCTTCGACCCCGATGCTCACGCCGGCCGTCGCCCCGACCTCGGCAACGGCAGACAGGCTGTCGGACATCCGCGCCCAGGCATCCTCGCGGTCCTGACCGTGCAGGGACCTGCCGGGAACCACCAGGACGCTTTTCGCTCCGAGCTGCACCGCGTTCTCGATCGACTCTCTCATGTAGCTCAGGCTGTCCTGGCGCACGCGCTCATCGTTGGTCGTCAGGCTGAAGGGATAGCGATAGAAAGCCGGCATCACGGAGGCAATCTCCAGCCCCAGGTCGGCAGCCTGAGCCCTGATGGCTCGAAGCCGGTCGGGGCTCAGGTCGGAGCGAAAGACATGAGGCCGCCCGCCCCACAGGTCGATGCCGTCATAGCCCGCGCGGGCAACGAGGGGTAAAACGTGCTCGAGGTGGTAATTCGCGAAGACCGAGGACACAACGGCCAGCTTCATGACGCTCCTCTACGGAAGCTCGGGGAGATCCTTGCGCGCCCCGGCGACGAGCCCGATGTACTTCTCCACCTGCTCGCTGATCCACCGCACGCCGTGCCGCTCGACCATGCGCAGGTCGAAAAAGTTGCGGTTTCCCGATATTGCATCGGCTCCGCAGCGGATGAACTCCGCGGCATTCTCCAGGCTGATCCCCCCTGACGGGCACAGCTTCACTCCCGGGTAGACCATTTTCAGGTTCGTCATGTATTTCGGTCCTCCGAGGGTGGCCGGGAAGATCTTCACCATGTCGGCCCCTGCTTCCATGGCGGCGAGAACCTCGGTCGCGGTGAAGGCCCCGCAGTACATCGCCGCGCCATAGCGATGGGCCGTGGCGATGACCTCGGGTCGAAGCGCCGGCGACACAATGACCCTGGCCCCGGCCAGGATTGCCAGCCGCGCCGTCGTCTCATCCAGCGTGGTTCCCGCTGCCAGGAAGATCCTGTCCTTGAACTCGGCGGTGAGCGTCTCGAACGCCTCGAATATCCCGGGAGTGGTCGTTGTAATCTCTATGACGCGCGCCCCGCCGTCGTGCATGGCGCGGACATAGGACACGAGGTCTCCTCCGGCCTTGATCTTCATCGCCGGCAGCACCCCGGTGCTGCGCGTCAGAAAGACTGCCTCGTTCTCTGGACTCGGCGCCTGGCTCATTGTCTTCCTCCCTTGAATCGCCCGAGAATCGTTGCCGGTCCCCCGTCCGCGCCGCTGATCCACAGGGGAGCGATGATCACCGTTTCCAGACCGCCCAGGTCCTGATCGAGCTTCATATCCTCGATGACCAGGAACCGCCTTCCCTTGCCTTCGAGAAGGACGTTGTGAGCCCGCATGGTGCGTTCGAGGAACTTGATGCACGAAAGAGACGGGACATCCATGCCCAGGGCGCGCATCCGAGGAAAACGCTCCACCAGGACCTGCGCGCTCTCCACTCCGAATCCCGGGCAGTGGCTCGAATAGCGAAGCGGGTCCGAGGAACGGACTGTTCCATAGCCGAATCGAAAGAGAACGAGATCCGCATCCCGTCCGCGTCCGACCAGGCTTTCCAGGTGGGACGGCATGACCAGCGTGTCATCGGGGAGAGGAAGGTCGAAGAGCACGGGGTGATCGAAGACAAGCTCTCCCGGCGTGAAGTCGGAGAGGGTAATCCCGTCAGGCACGACGTGGCGGGGAACATCCACGTGCGTGCCGGTATGAGTCACGACCTTGACCAGCGTGACGTTCGCCTCATCGCCCTTCGCCAGACTGAGGAAAGGACTGAGCTCCATTTTCGGGATGGCCGGCGGGGTCGGGGTTTTCATCGACAACGGATAGGAAAGGAAAACATACTCTGGCGGCATGCCCTTCTCCTAACCCGACCGCCGGTCCTGGGTGAAATCCTTGAGCCAGCCCGCGTCCCAGAGACTGGGGAAGGCGTTGCGCTTGTACGGATGATCCGCAACGGCCTGCTCATCGAGATCGAGACCCAGCCCCGGCTCGTCTCCGAGACACAGCTCGCCGTTTCGAACCGGGTTCCAGCCCCGAACGAGCGCGTTCCGCCAGGGAACATCGAACTCGGCGAACGCTTCCTGGATGAAGAAGCCGGGGCTGCTGACATCGAAGTGCAGACAGGCGGCAAGAGAAACCGGCCCCACGGAGCAATGCGGAGAAATCGCGATATGCTTCTGCTCGGCCAGCGCGGCTATCCTCCGTGCCGTGGAAAGCCCTCCGCAATGGGCGATGTCGGGCTGAAGGACGTCCACGGCATGCATCGAGATCACGCGATCGAAATCAGCCAGCGTGTAGAGGCGCTCACCTGATGCGATGGGCACGGCGGATTGACTCTTCACGATCCCGAGCATCTCGATCTGCTCGGGGGGCACGGGCTCTTCGCACCACGCCGGGCGATATTTCTGCAGGCGCCTGATCATCTCCAGCGCCGCTGGCGCCGCAAGCCTCCCGTGGAACTCCATCATCAGCTCCACGTTGGGACCGACCGCTTCCCGCACTGCCGCAACGAGAGCTTCGGACTCCTCCATCTCCGGTCTGCTCATCTCTTTCCACGCGATTCCCAGTGGATCGAACTTCATTCCGCGATACCCGCGGGCAACCGCCTCCCGCGCGCGTTCCGCGTATTCCCGGGGCGAGCGGGCGCCGCCGTACCAGCCGTTGGCGTAGGCGGGAATCCTGCTGCGGCATCTGCCGCCGAGCAGCCGGTAGACCGGCTGCCCGCAGGTCTTCCCGACGATGTCCCACAGGGCCAGCTCGACGCCGCTGATGGCCGTCATGACGGTGGAGCCTCCCTGGTACTGGTCGCGGATCAACGCGCCCGCCAGGGCCTCGATGTCGAAAGGATCCCGCCCGATGACCCGGTCGGCGAGCCACTCGTGGCACAGTGTCTCGACGGTCTTTTCCTGCCACTCGAGGGAGGCCTCCCCGATGCCGGTGATTCCCGTGTCCGTCCCCAGGCGGATGAAGAGGTAATTGCGCAGGCCCGCGTTCGCAAGAAAAGTCTCGAACTTCGTGATCCGCATGCTCGTCTGCTGCTCACTCTTTCCGCGTCCCAGGCCATCCATGGGACGCAAGCCACGAATGGGCTTCCGCGTCAGCGTCCGCCGGATCCAACGGGAGTCGGACAACCGCGCCGCCGCGAGCAAGGGACACCTCGGAGGCCACGAGCACTTCATAGGCGCGGTGCCCGTCCCATCCGGTGGCAAGAGGCCGCTCCGTGCCGCGGATGCACTGCAGAAAGTTCTCGATCATCCCCATGAATCCCCCGAACTCCTCGTCGAACATCAGGGTGTTGGGAACCACCGGCGCCCAGACGCGCGAGCCTTCCAGCTCGCTGTCATGCAGGGTCAGCCGGCACTGGTCGTCGACATCCAGCCACGCGTGATCGCCGTAGATCTCGATCCGTTCCCAGGGCTTGAAGCTCAGGGCAGTCGAGCTCGTGGAGACGGCACCGACCGCACCGCTTGTGAACTCGAGCTGGCACACCGCGTTGTCGACGGGGAACCTGCGGCGGTTGCGATGGTAGCGGTCGAGCCCGACGCATCTCACGGACGACACATCGCCCATGAGATACCGGACCATGTCGAAGATGTGGATGGTGCCGGATTCGAACAGGTCGACGTAATCGTACCCCAGGTTGAACTTTGCCACCGCCATGGCCGGGTTGGAGACAGGCCCCTCCGTCACCAGCTTCTTCGCCCGACGGTAGGGGGGCGAGTACCTCTTGTTGGCCACGGTCATGAGCGGGACATGCTTCGAATCCGCGAGCGAGCACATCCTGAGGGAGTCACGAAGCGAGCGGGCAATGGGCTTCTCAACGAGGACGGGGATCCCTCTTTCCAGGCAGGCGCACGTGTGCTCGCAGTGAACGTCGTCGGAGCTGCAGACGATGACGCCGTCCAGCTTCTCATCCTCCAGCATGCGACGGTAGTCCGGGTACCACCGGCCCCCGAACACGGACTCCACCTTGCGTGCCTGCTCGGCGGTTCGAAGCGCGAATGCTGTCACCGAGACCGGCTCCCAGATCGTCTGCAGGCGCTTGATCGCCGGCCAGTGCTTCGACTGGACCACCGGGCCCGCGCCGATGAATCCGATGGAAAGCGGTCTGCGAGCCGAGCGCTCAGCGTCGGGGGCGACGCCGTAGACATCCCCCAGCTCCAGGGCTTTCCTCGGCGGGGTGGAGCCGTACGTGTCGTCCATTACGACGCGCCTCGTGCGCTGCGGCGTGCCGGCGCCGTCACGGGGCCGACGCGAAGCGCCTGCCGACTGATGACTTCGAAGAGCAGAGCCACCAGGATGACAACGCCCTTGTACAGATAGAAGGCCGAGTCGCGCATCCCCATGGTGCTCAGGCCATTGTTCAGAATCGAAAGGAAAATCACGCCCACGATGGTCTTGCGGATGGTCCCTTCTCCGCCGGTCATGCTGCTTCCGCCGATGATGACAGCCACGATTGCGTCGAACTCCAGGCCGTACACCGCGTTGGGCGCTCCGGCGGACATGCGCGCGGTCGTGACGGCGGTGGCAAGCCAGACGAAAAAGCCGCTCAGCAGAAACAGAAGCAGCTTGGAGAGGTCGGTGTTCACGCCGGCCTGCTTGGTCGCCTCGACGTCTCCGCCGAGAGCGTACGTGTAGCGTCCCAGCCTGGTGTGATTGAGCATGAACCAGCCGATGACGTAGGAAACCACCACGATGATGACGATCGGCGAGAGGCCGAGCACAGAGCGGTGGTTCATGAAAGCGATGAAAGGATTCACGAAAGGCAGGGAATCCCCGCCGGTTATTCCCAGCGCCAGCCCGCGAGCCCATATCATGGCCGCGAGAGTCACGATGACCGAGTTGATGCCCACGTACGAGAGGAGAACCCCGTTGAAGAGCCCGCACGCAAGGGCGACCGCGAGAGAAGCGCCCAGGGCAACGGCCATGTTCTGTGAGCCGCGCAGAACGACGGCGAGCACGACGCCCGAGAGCGCGACGACGGAACCCGGGGAGAGATCGAACTGACCGGCGATGATCGTGAAGGTCACTCCCACGGCAACGATGGCAAGCGCCGCGTTCTGCTCAAGGATGCTGATGAGGTTGTCAAACGTCAGGAAATCGTGGTTCAGCACCGTGAAGACGATGATCAGGAGGATCGCCATGATGACGAGCCCGAACTCCTTGAGCAGCCATCCGACGATCTCGCTGGACCGGCGGTCGCTCATTCTGCTTTCCCCCTGCTCACCCTGTCGATGACCACGGCCGCGAGAATCAGGAGCCCGTTTACCGCGGTCTGGTAGGGGCCCGGAATCCCCTTGATCGTGAGGTAATTCAGGATCATTCCCGCGATCAGCGCTCCGAGCATGGATTTCTCAAGCCTCCCGGATCCTCCTGTCAGGCTGGCGCCGCCGAGCACGACCGCGAGGATGACATCGAACTGAATGTTGTTGCCGACGCCCGGGCTCACCGCGCTCAGTCGCGCGGCAAGGACGAGACCTCCGATCCCGGCGGTGAAGCCGGAGAGGACATACGCGATCGTCTTGAGCCTCACGACGGGCACACCGCAGAGGGCAGTCGCGCGGGCGTTTCCGCCGATCGCGTAGAGAAACCGGCCGAAGCTCGTCTGGCGGAGCACGACCGCGAACACGATGTACAGCAGGACCGTGAAGATCACCAGGGCGGGAATATAGAGAATGTTCTTCTGCGCGATGAAGGTGAACGCTGGGTCGCGCACCCAGAGCCACGCGTTGTCGATCCAGAGGATCGTCTGCGCGAGCCCGCGCACCGCGATCATGGTGCCCAGAGTGACGATGATGGGACTGATTCCCGCGCTCTCCACCAGGAACCCGTTCACCAGGCCGATCGCGCACGCCGCCGCGATGCCTGCCAGGATTGCGAGAGAAGTCGGAAGGTAGCCGTGATTGAGCAGGAACATGGTGACCACCGCGCTGAGAAGCGCGGAGGAGCCGACGGACAGATCGATCCCTCCGACCAGGATCACGACGAACATCCCGATGGCCATGATGGCAACAACGGAGATCTGCTTGAAAATGGTGACGATGTTCTCGGTCAGAAGGAATCGCGGCGCGGTCAGCCCGAAAAGCGCGCCGAGTGCAACGATGACGAGCACGATCCCCCACTCGCTGGCAAGAGAGCGCACTCTTTCGCCCCGGCTCAGCATCGTTATCGGTGAGCCCGCGCCCTGGGCCAGCGCGTTACCCCTGGGCATGTTTGTGCCACCCCTGGATCTCGGACAGCAATTGCTCTTCGCCTGCCTCGGAACGGGACAAGATCCTGCTCAAGCGCCCCTTGTACATGACGAGGATCCGGTCGGAGACCCCCAGGATTTCATTGTGATCCGTGGAAACGACCATGATCGCCTTTCCCTCCGCGGCAAGCGCGCTCAGCATCCGGTAGATCTCCGCCTTTGCCCCGACATCGATCCCGCGCGTGGGCTCGATGAACAAGAGCACATCCAAGTTGCTCAGGAGCCAGCGGGCGACGATGGTCTTCTGCTGATTGCCGCCGCTCAGGGTTCTCATCCTCGAGCCCGGGGTCCGGAGGGTTATCCCGACCTTTCGGATGAAGTCCACGGCGGAATCGCGCTCCCTGCGGTTGTTGAGAAGCGGAAGGAATCTCCCGCGGCGAAAGCTGGACAGCGACGGGAGGGTGATGTTTTCCTTCACCGACATATCGATGATCAGGCCCTCTTCCTTGCGATTCTCGGTGAGCAGGCAGATCCCGTTGTCGATCGCCTCCCGGGGCGAGTGGATCAGGATCTCCCTGCCGTCCCGATAGACGCTGCCCCCCGATCTCGGCAGGACCCCGAAAAGGCAGCGCAGAAGCTCGTTCTGGCCTGCCCCCAGCAGGCCCGTCACGCCGATGATCTCTCCCGGGTACAACTGGAAGCTGACGTCAAGGACCCTGGTTCCGACGGTGAGATTCCTCACCTCGAGCGCAGGGACCGACGAGATGGCCCCGCGGTGACTGCTCGCCTGGTAGAAGGCATCCGCCTCCTGGCCGATCATGGCCTCGATGAGCTGGTTCTCGGTGACCGCCGCCACATCGACGGTGGTGACCGTGCGGCCGTTGCGCAGGATCGTGCCGCGGTCGCAGAATGCGAGGACCTCCCGCAGCCGGTGCGTGATGAAGATGATCGAGGCCCCGGTCCCGCGTACGCGGTTCAGGATCTGGAAGAGGTGCTCCGTGTCTTCGTTGGTCAGAGGCGCCGTTGGCTCGTCCAGGACCAGCACTTTCAAGTCGTGGGAAAGAGCCTTGGCGATCTCCACGAGCTGGCGCTGCGCAAGAGGGAGGTCCGAGATCCGCTCATCGACATCGATATCCTCTATCCCGAGCTGCTCGAAGATCTCCTTCGATCTCCTGCGGATGGCCCGGTCGTCCACGGTGAGACGGCTCCCCGGTTCGCGGCCGAGAAACATGTTCTCCGCGACCGTCAGATTGGGAAGAAGGCTCAGCTCCTGGTAGACGGTGACGATCCCCTTCTGCAGCGCTTCGCGTGGATGGCGGAAAGACAGCTCTTTTCCCTCGAGGGTGACCGTGCCGGCGTCCGCGGCGTACATGCCGGAAAGGATCTTCATCATGGTCGACTTCCCGGCGCCGTTCTGGCCGATCAGGGAATGGATCTCCCCGCTCCTGACCGACAGGTCCGCGTGGTCGAGCGCGAGAACCCCGGGGAATCGCTTGCTGATGCCTCTCATCTCGAGCACGTTCCGCATTCCCTCTCGTCACGTAATAGCTTGCTTTGCGTCGTCCGCGCAAGGCCAGGGAGGCTGAAGCGCCAGCCTCCCTGCAAAGAAATAGCTGGATCTCTACTTGCCCATGTACTGGGCCACGATCTCGTCGAGCTGCTTCTCGTACGGGAAGGTGGTGAGATTGGTCTTCATGTCCTTTGCGAGCTTGATTGCCGCGTCCGCGTTGTCCTTTGTTATCAACGTCCCCTTGATGAGGATTTCCGGCGGCACCTTCTCCCCCATGGCGATCCGGAAGGGGACCCATGCCTTCCAGAATCCTGAGTACTCGGGCCCGAGCAGGACGGTGGCGGACATCTTTCCATCCTTGATATCTTGCAGCGCGAAATCGTCGCCGTCCACGGACACCATGATGATCTTCCCGTCGCCGGTCTTGCCGGCGTTCCCGTCCCACAGCCTGCCGGCCTGGTCAACCGCATTGAGAGCAGGAACTGTCAGGCTGTCGCTGTTGCCATAGACGAGGTCGAGGTCCGGATACGCGGTCAGCCAGTTCTCCATGATCTCCACCGCGCGCTTGGGATCCCATCCGGTCGGTTCCTGCGCGACGATCTTGATGTCGGGGTACTTCGCCAGGACGTCGGACCATCCCCCCGATCGCTCCGTGTTCAGTCCCTGCCCCAGGAGGCCCTGGAGATTGGCAACCTTGCCCGCAGGAGAGCCGTTTTTCTGCGTCAGGAGCTTTATCGACTCTTCTCCTTCCAGCCGGCCCGTGTTGCGCTCATCGAACCCGAGCATGGTCGCCATCCCCGCGGTCTTGCTGTGAAGAGCAACAACCGGGATATTGGCGGCCTTGGCTTTCGCCATCGCTGGCCCGAACGCCTTGACATCGATATAGTTGACGGCAATTGCATCCACCTTCTGGTTCACGAGGTTTTCAAACGCCTGGATCTGCTTGTTGACGTCTCCTTCGCCGCTGGCAACCCGCAGCTCGAAGCCGAGGCGGCGGGCGGCTTCCTTTGCCCCATTCACCTCTCCGATGTGGAAGGGGTTGCTCAGATCGATCTGGACAAGGCCGATCACTTTCTTGCCGCCCGCAGGCTTCCCCGCGGGCTCCTGTCCGCCGCCTGCGAATGCACTGACGGAAAAGACAAGCGAGCAGACAAAACTCAGAATCAAAACTCGATTCAGCGTTCTCATCTGGTGACTCCTCCTCGAGCCCCATCCTATAGCCACTTGTTTCCATATGTCAACTAGAATCAAATTTCTTTACAAAAGTATATTTCCATGAACTATTGAGTGAATCCAGTGGCTGCTATACAATCAGTCGATGGCAGCCACTGACCAGGACCTGATGATATCCGTTGCGGTCGACTACTACGAGAAAGAGCTCTCGCAGAAAGACATTGCGCAGAAATACAGGATCTCCCGGGTCACCGTCTCGAACATCCTGAAGAGATCTCGGCTGGAAGGGATCGTCGACATCCACGTCAACAAGAAGCCATCCCTCGCGTTCTCCCTGCGCACGGAGCTCCAGTCCTTCCTCGGGATGGAGCGGGTCGTGGTCTGCGCTTCTGATACGGAAGAGACCCGCTCGCGCATCATCGTGGGCCGCGCCGCCTCTGATCTGCTGAGATCCGAGCTTCGCGATGACCTGGTCATCGGCATCAGCTACGGCACGACTCTGTATGAGACGGTTCACCAGCTCATCGTCCGCAGGCATTTTCGGAACGTGCAAGTCGTCCAGCTCCTCGGGGCCCTGGGCTCGCGCGATGCGACGCAGGACGGGTTCGAGCTTGCAAGGACGCTCTCCGCGAAAATCGACGGAGCCTACCGGATCATCCAGGCGCCTCTCATCGTTCAAAACGAGAGCCTGAAGCAGATGCTCCTGAACGAGCCGCAGATCGCGGAAGTCATGAACCTTGCCCGCTCAGCCGGCCTCGCGGTCCTCGGGGTCAGCTCGAATCGGCCGGAGATCAGCGGGATCGTCCGCGCCGGGTTCCTCTCCAGCGAGGAATCCGCGAAGCTCTACGACGACGGAGCGGTGGGCAACGTCTGCGGGCTGCATTTCGACATCCGCGGCGAGATCCTGCCCCTTTCCCTGAACAGCCGGACAATCGCCATTGCTCCTGATGAGCTGCGGGCCATTCCCCGGAGGATCGCGGTTGCCTGCGGCGTTCGAAAAGCGGACGCGATCCTGGGGGCTATTCGGGCCGGCTTCGCCAACATGCTGGTCACCGATACTGACGCTGCCATCAACATGCTGAGCCTCATTACGGCCGGCAGCCCGGAACGGCAACGATACCTGTAAGCACCGTTACGAAAGCGTAACGAGCTCTTCGAGCATCGATTCCATCGGCCATCGGTTGTCAGCATAAGTCACCTGCAGCGAATCAGTTAGCAGATCCCGAATCGCGTGTCCTCGTCGGCACGCAATTTGTATGGATCTCTCCGTCGGAGGAGAGAATGCTTAGCATTGGTCTCCCCGCGAAGGAGGCGCATATGAAGATCTTCTGTCCGTAGATCGCGCCGTGGGACCACAGCGAAAGCAGGCGCGGTTCCACGGCGGGCCTCGAGGCGACAAGGAGATGATCTATGAAAAGACTGCTGCTTGCCGGCTGCGGGCTTGCCCTCGCGGGTGCGGTCGTTTTCGCGAATGTCATCTCACAGACGATGTCCGTGTCCGCAAAGCTCCAGCCTGTGGTAAGTGTTTCGACGACGAGCCTGGATTTTGGCACATGGGTTACCGCTGACGACGTTCACTCGGCGACCGCGACGGTCACCGTGCAGGCGTCAACAGGCACCTCGTACGCGATCACAATGGATGCCGGGCAGCACTATGACGGAATGTTCTGGCGCCACGTGGATAACAAAGGATCACAGGTGCCATACCTCGTCGTCGATCCGAGCGATTCTTTTCTCTGGGGTGACGGCGGCTTCGCCGACACCTATTCCCCGGGGAGCGCAGTCCATGGCGTGGGAAGCGGATCGCCCCAGTCCTACACCGCGAACGGATTCCTGTTCGCCCTGTTCGCGAGTCCCGCATCGTTGACAGGGACGTACACCGACTTCATCACCGTGACGGTCTACTACTGATTGGACGACGTCGAGCAAGGGGGGTAGCTGCGGAAGGAGGTGCGCGGAAAAAAAGCTCTTACAAAGGATCTGGTGGCGTTTCGCAACTGAGGGCATCCCTCGGGATGTTGAATGACCTTCTATGAGGAGAATCTGATATGAAGAAACTGATTCTTGCGGCGTTGTTCGTGCTTCTTGCATCTGCGCTCAGCTTCGCGACAAACACGACAGCCACGCTGAACGTGACTGCCACCCTGCTGCCAACAGTCTCGGTGCAGACGACAAACCTCGACTTCGGCGACTGGCTTATCGGCGACAGCCAGCACTCCGCGACAGCGACGATCACGGTCACGGCCACGAACGGTACCGACTACAAAATCGGGCTTGACGCGGGGACCCATTTTTCCGGCGGATTCCGAAATGTGCAGAACGGCACCGACATGGTTCCTTACTTCATCTATAGCGATACGAGCAACACTGAGTGGGGAGACAACGGCCTCGTCGGGGGGACTTACAGCGCCGGAAACCCGGTCAGCGAGAAGGGGAGCGGCTCGGCCCAGCTCTATACCGCCTACGGGGTGCTGAGAACCGATCTGGCCAGTGCCACATCATCAATCGGATCCTACACCGACCTCGTGACGGTGACAGTCAACTACTAGTCAGGGGAACCTGATGCGGACGCATTGTTGTGTGCGTCGCGCGAAAGGATCCAGAGGAGCCTCCACGGAACGTGGAGGCTCCCGTCTGGCCGCGCGGCACGGCGCGAAGACGCAGGGCGGTCAGACCGCAGGCCGGAAGCATCGCCAGTGGACGCGGCGAAGCTGTGTCGTGCTCGCAGCCGTGCTTGCGGCGCTTTGCGCGGCGACCGCGGAGGCCGATCCTGCCTTCGTCAAGGTGGCGACAACGCCGATCGATTTCGGGCGGATCTACGCGGGGGCTGTGTTTACCGGGATTGGCACGGTCACTGTCGCTGCCCCCGCGGGACTCAACTTCACCATCACGTGGGGCGCGGGATTTCACTACTTCGCGGGTTTCCGCCACCTCAAGAGAAGTGACGGACCGGATTTGATTCCCTACAACCTCTACAGCGACGCCGGATGCAGCCTGGCGCTGGGCGATGCCGGCCTCGGCGACACCTACCCCGCCGGGAGCAGCGTCGCTGCAACAGGGATCGGCCGTGATGAGGTCACAACGATATATGGCCGCCTTACAGTTCCTGCCCAGGCACACCCCGGCATGTACCTGGATAGCATCGTGGTGACGGTCTTGTACTGAGACATTTCCGATTTTGGGGGAGACCATGAACTACCGTGTGAAAGATTTGGGACGCAAAGCTCAGCTCACGGTCGCGTTCGTTGTTCTGATGGCCGGTTCTTCGTCAGGGGCTTTTGGGGCCTCTTTGAAGTTCGTGCCGATGTCCATTCTCCTGGATTCGGAGCCGAGAAGAGCAGCCCTTACGATCATCAACAGCGGTGAAGAAAAGGTGACTTTGCAGCTTCAGATGATGAAGTGGTCCCAGGACGAACAGGGACGGGACGTCTACGAGCCGACGAAAGACATCGTCTTCTATCCCCGGATAGTCACGATCCCCGCTGGGAAGCAGGGCACCATTCGCGTCGGACTTGATCAGTCGGGCCCCCTTTCAATGGAGAAATCCTACCGGCTTTTCGCCCAGGAGCTCCCGGTGAGGAAACCCGGTGAGAAGGTGATCAGGATGACCTTGCGAGTGGGGATTCCCGTGTTCATCACGCCGAAGGACCCGCGCCCTTTACTATCGTATGCGAACGCCGGAGTCGTGGACGGGAAGCTTCAGGTGACGTTCAGAAACGGCGGAAACGCCCATTCCATGATCCAGAAGATCAGTGTCGCCGGTCTCGATGAAACGGGGAAAGAGGTTTTCGTAAAAGAGTTCGGCGGCTGGTATGTGCTTCCGGGGATTTCGAGAGCATTCCCGGTGGAGGTGGCCAGAGATGAGTGCCAAAGCGCGAAAATCCTTGAAATCCAGGGGACGGCGGGGGACGCAACAGTGAAAGGGCAATTCAATGTTGATGCAACCCAGTGCGCCCAACTGGCGGAGAGCAGCAAGCCACGTAGGCTCGACGTGGAAAAGCTCCTGCCTCCCTCAAAACCGTAGGCTCACGATCTCTGAACCGTGCCGGCGGTTGGCAATCATCATTGTTTTCCTGCTGGCCGGTTGCGGAGCTTTCGCCCAGGAGAAAATACTCCTGCGAGTCGTGCTGAACGGGGTCGACAAGGGGGAGCACTTCCTGCAGATGACAAGTGACGGGGACGTGCTCTTCCCGGCAGAAGACCTTCGCCAGCTCGGAATCCATGAGTCCGGGAAGGGGACAACGAGCGACCGGGGCTCTCTTTCGCTGAAGTGGCTCTCTCCCGACGTGGCCTTCACGGTGGAAGAAGGGACGGCCACCATCTTTCTCACGGTGAACCCCGCGCTCCTGCCGACGCAGGCGGTGGACTATGCCGTGAAGAGTCGTGCCGATGTGCTGTACCCCAACGACAGCAGTCTCTTTCTGAACTACTCAATGGATTTCATCGGTGGGGAGGCCCTGCTGGATCTACCGCTGGAGCTGGGAGCACGGACCGGACAGGTGCTCTTTCTGTCGGGTGCGCGGGTGATGGCGGGATCGAACGGGAACGTGGTGAGGAACATGACAAGCGTCATCATCGATGACCGTTCCACTGAGGTTCGCTCGATTCTTGGAGATTTTGTTGCCGGCTCGGGCGGCCTAGGGATAGGAAGCGGAGGGATTTTCGGGGGCGTGAGCGTATCGAAGAACTTCACTCTCGATCCCTTCTACGTGAAAACGCCGGACATCGTCATTCGGGATCTCCTCCCCACGTCCTCCACCGTGCAGATGTATCTCAACGACATGAGATCAGGCAGCGAGATGCAACTGTCGCCCGGCGTGCTGGAGCTCGCACACCTCCCGCTCCTGCCAGGTGCCAACACGGTTGCCCTCGTGGTGACGGATGCAAACGGCCATGTGACGCGGGTCGAGATCCCCTACTATCGGACAACGCAGCTTCTGGCACCTGGAGTCGATGAATACAGCTACAGCGCGGGGTTCGCTCGCCTCGACCTCGGCGCTGAAAGCTTTTCCTATGGTCAACCTGCCTTTCTGGGGTTCCATAGAGCGGGAATCACCGACTGGCTCACCGGCGGCCTGCGGGCCGAGGCCGGCGGCAGCCTGGTGAACTGTGGACCCACGGCAGCGATCGCTCTGGGGCCGCTGGGTGAAATCAACAATGCCTTTGCCATGAGCACGAGCAACGGCATTCTCGGATACGCGGCCGAGACGGACTACAGCTACCTGTCGAAACGGTTCGGAGCAAGCTTCTCGATAAAGTACCTCTCCGATTCCTACGGTACTCTGGCCACGGCCGCGGAGAAGCCGCAATGGGAAGGCAGTGTCTCTCTGGGCTTCTATGGCTCGCGCACTGGATCTCTCTCGGCGGGGGCTTCCTACGTTCTCATGCAGGATGGCTCGGACAAAGAGACGCTCGCAGTGTCGTTTTCCCGGCAGCTTGGGCAGGATCTGCAGTTGACCGCGATCCTGTCGGGCGTCGATCAGATGGGGACGTTTCAATACGAAGGGTCCATTGGGATTCGAATGCTGATCGGCGATGCCCTTGGAGGGTTTTCGTACCAGGCTGACACCGTGTCAAAGGGGGCTTCGGTCGACATCCAGAAAAACGTCCCGCGGGGGACCGGCCTGGGGTACTCCGGGAGCTTTCAGGAGGCGCAGGATGGACAAGGGGCGCTGCTGATCGACGGCAATGCGTCTCTGACATACAGCGGGCTCCATGGAATCTACCTTGCCTCTGCCTGGTATCGCCACGGTCAGAATGCAATGGATGGGGAGCTCGACGCAAAGGGAAGCCTCCTTCTCATCGACAACACGCTCCAGGCTTCCCAGCCAATCACAGACAGTTTTGCCCTTGTGAGGGTGGATGGGATTCCCGGTGTCCGCGTGAAGTATTCGAATCAGTACGTCGGTGTCACCGACGCCACCGGGCGGGCGGTCGTGCCAGGCCTCGCCTCCTATAACGAGAATGAAGTATCAATCGAACCGGCGGACATCCCGATGAGCTTCAAAACTGATGCGACCAGAACATATGTATCTCCGTCATACAGGGGTGGCGCTGTCGTTCGTTTCACGGTGACGAGGTTCCAGGCACTGACTGGAAAACTCTTCCTCGTCAAAGATGGTGTGCGTACTCCTGCCGCTTTTGCCGGGCTCGAAGTGACGATAGGGGCCGACGTGAACTCGAGCATCGTGGGCATTGACGGCACATTCTATCTGGAGAATGTGCCCCCGGGAAAATACCACGCGCGCCTTCTCCTGGAGGGAGGAGAAGTCCCCTTCGATCTGGTGGTTCCGCAGGGCACGCAAACCGTTGTCGACCTTGGAGACATCGACTGTCCCGTTTGACTCCCCTATGAATGTTTCGTACATTCCGCCCTTGGACATTCTCGGAATCCATCACATAACTGCGCTGGCTAGCGACCCGCAGCGGAATGTCGATTTCTATGTCAACTTGCTCGGCTTGCGGCTGGTAAAGCAGACCGTCAATTTCGATGCGCCGGACGTCTACCATCTCTACTACGGGGACGAGGTGGGCCGCCCGGGAACGCTTCTCACGTTCTTTCCTTTTCCGGACGCAGTCCGCGGGACACGAGGCGCTGGGGAAACCTCGGCGGTGGCGTTCTCAGTGCCCAGGGGCTCGCTTGATTTCTGGCTGGAAAGACTCGCTCGGGCTGGAATCGAGCTGAGCGGGCCTGAAAGGCGTTTCGGCGAGGATTTCATTTCCTTCGAGGATCATGACGGTATGAAGGTCGAGCTCTTTCTCGACCCGTCCGCGGATGCCAGAGCAGGCTGGACAGGAAGCTCCGTCGGGCCTCAGAACGCAATTCGCAGTTTCCACGGTGCGACGTTCACTCACTGGGAGCTTAGCGAGCCGGGCCGGTTCCTGCAGGACACCATGCGCTTCTCCCGCGGTGGTTCGGAAGGCAGCCGTCATCGCTTCCTGGCGGGATCAGGGGAAGGCCAGGCGCGCATCGATATTCTCGTCGACCCCAGGGCGCCTCAGCACCGCCAGTCCGCCGGGTCCGTGCACCACATTGCGTGGCGCGCAAAGGACGATAAGGAACAACTCGTGTGGAGGAAGGACCTCATGGAGGCGGGCGTTGGCCCCACGCCGGTGATCGATCGATGCTACTTCCATTCTGTGTACTTCCGTGAGCCGGGAGGAGTCCTGTTTGAAATCGCGACTGACCCGCCGGGCTTTCTCACGGATGAGACGCTTGATTCGCTGGGAACGCAGCTCCGGCTGCCGCCGTGGCTCGAGTCGTCGCGCTCGTCAATCGCCAAACATCTGCCACCGCTTTCAGTCCCCGCCCCCGTGCGCGCAGAGGCCTGATCGGTCATGACCGCGAAACAGACGGCCACTGGGCCGCACTCCGGGATGCCGGTTCTCTCCTGGGGAAGCCCGCTCGCTTCCGCGAACGCCGCCATGATCATGATGCACGGCCGCGGCGCCTCGGCTGAGGATATCCTGGGGCTTGCCCCTGAGCTCCAGGCCCCGAGTGTCGCGTTCCTCGCGCCCCAGGCAGCGGGCCACACGTGGTATCCCTACCCATTTCTCTCCGCGATCGAAAGAAACGAGCCCGGGATCTCATCCGCGCTTTCGGTCCTGGCAGCGATCGATTCACAGGTTGTGGAAGCTGGCATTCCGTCCAACGCCGTCTTCATTCTGGGATTCTCCCAGGGGGCATGCCTCGCCCTGGAGTATGGGGCGCGGAATGCTCGACGCTTCGGTGGCATCATCGGCCTGAGCGGCGGGCTCATCGGACCCGACGGAACTCCACGCGACTATTCCGGTTCGATGGACGGCGCGCCGGCGTTCCTTGGATGCAGTGACATCGATCCTCACATTCCCAAGGCACGCGTCCAGCTTTCCGCTGACGTGTTTCGCCGCCTGGGAGGGAGTGTCACTGAGCGCATCTATTCGGGAATGGGCCACACCATCAACGACGACGAGCTGGAAGCTGTCCGATCAATGCTGCGGCCCTTCGATAAGAGCAAACCATAGGAAAGCCACGCGCGTCGTCTCGGAAGGGGTATCGTCAGCTCTGGTCTTTTTCCGGGTCGGTCCCGGGCTCTTCCTGGTCCAGCGGGGTGTCAGACGGCGATTCATCCCCCAGCCCATGCTCGCGT
>DATKLB010000008.1:0-16693 GCA_035542615.1 Spirochaetia bacterium
CAAAATACTGTCAGGCAAGGAGTTAGGGACAAAAACGCTGTGGAAATTGTGAAAAGTTCAGTTTAAAGGTGAACACGACAGAGTTGTCAGCGGAACGTATTGGAGCCGCGAAACCCACCCAAACCGGCACAGTGAAAAGAACACAGACAAGGGGAGATATTTTTGTCGCCATTCCAGGAGCCCTCGAGCTCTAAGGTACTGGCGTTCCCCGCTTTCGCCTACAAGAATGTCACAAGCATTTCTTTGAATTATGGGGAAATAAGCTCCAGTTTTATGCGCTTGTTGATTCTGCCCTTGCTCTCGTAGCCGGCGACCCGTATTGTCCCGACCTCGCTGGTATTGGCCACGTGGGTTCCCCCGTCGGCCTGCAGATCCAGTCCCTGGATCTCCACGATGCGAACTTCCCGGATTCCTTCCGGCAGCAGGTTGATCTTTGTTCGGATCAGGTCCGGGATCCGGAAGGCCTCCTCCCGGGGAAGAACGCGCACGAGAACCGGACGCGCCGCCGCAACCTCGGCGTTGATCCTCTTTTCGATCTCAGCCACCAACTCGCGCTGGAGCGTCTCGAACTCGAAGTCCATTCGTCCCCTGAGGGGCTCCATGTTGCCCCCGGTCACCTGCGCCTTCCAGTCGCGCCAGACGACGCCGCAGAGGACGTGAAAAGCAGTGTGAGTCCGCATGAGCCGGTAACGCAGATCCCAGTCGAGCTTCCCATGGACCGGGGTCCCCGCTGCAGGTGGATCACCGTCGAGCCAGTGCCAGACCACACCCCCCTGGCGCGCCGTTCGTACAACGGGTACGCCCTGCAGCCAGCCCCGGTCACACGGCTGGCCCCCGCCGCCGGGGAAAAATGCCGTGCGGTCGAGCGCCACGGCGCGGTCGGTGGAATTCACGTCCACGACCCGTGCTTCGAACTCCTTCATGTACGAGTCGCGATGGCACAAGAGCTCGGTCATAAGCGCTCCATCAACATGCGCCCTTGGCGTGCTATGCATCCCTGTCTAGGCATAGTGTTTCATGAACTGCACCCGCTCGTACGCCGCGGGGTCCTCGCTTTCCGCCTGGCTCAGCTTGCCCCGGAAATCCGAGACAGTGCGGTACCCGTGCCGGTCCATCCAGTCGGAAAGTCCGCGAAGCATCACTCCCGCGTGGCCGGGCCCGTTTCTTGCTAAGGACGAAACCACCTGGACAACTTTTGCACCGGCAAGGAGCAACTTGATGAGCCCGGCGCTGTCGTTCACGCCGGTGGAGGCGGCAAGGTCGCACTGCACGCGCCGAGCCATCAGCGCCACCCACCGAAGAGGCATGCCGATCTCCGCCGGGTCGCTCAGCGCAGGGGAGGCCGTGATAGACAGTTTTTCGATGTCGAAGTCGATCGAATAGAAGCGGTTGAAGAGCACCAGCGCAGCCACCCCGGTCTGCGAAAGCCGGCGGATCATCTGGGCAAGCGTTGAAAAGTACGGGCTGATCTTCAGCGAAACCGGGATTCTCACCTGTTTCAGGACCTTCTCGATGATCGCGAGATAGTCTCTTTCGCGCTCCTCGCTGGAGCGCTTGAGGTCCGACGGCAGAAAGAACATGTTCAGCTCCAGGCCATCTGCTCCGGCAGTTTCCAGCTCCCGCGCGAAGCTCGCCCATTCGTGCGAATAGGTGCAGTTGATGCTGGCGATGACGGGAATCCTGACCGCGTTCTTCGCCCCGCGAACGAGGTCCATGTATGATGCGATTCGGTCTCCTCTCACCTGGTAGTCGTAGTACTCATACGATTCGAGGCTCATTCCTTTTGCTTTTGCCTCGGCGAGCACCCCTTCGTACTCGGCCGCGATCTCTTCCTCGAAGATCGATTTCAGCACGACGGCCGCCGCGCCGCCCGCCTCGGCCTTTCTCACTCCCTCCACGGTGCCAGTGAGGGGAGAGCTGCCCGCGACGAGCGGGTTTGCCAGCGCAAGTCCCATGTAGGTTGTGGAAAGGTCGAGCATCAGTTCCCCCCTGTCTCTCTCCGGAAAACTCAGTTTCTATTCTCGAAAACGCCCAGCTCCCGGTTCTTCCGCACATCGTCCCAGGGGAACAGCCGGCCGTTCATCGCGATGTAGACGCCGACGGGCACCAGCTGCACGGCCATGAGCGCGCAGCCGAGGTTGAAGACCGCGTCGGAGTTGTTGAAGACATACGGAACCATTGCGCCGGTCATCACAACCGTTTTTCCCAGGCCCGCCTTCCCGAGCACCACCGCTGTCTCGACCATCGTGTCCGTGCCGTGCGTGATGACGATCTGCTCTTCTTCCGCCCGACGGCACGATTCCAGGATGGACTGCCTGTTGGCGGCCTGCATGTCCAGGCTGTCGATGAGCTGGTTCAGCTCCAGCTCGATCGGCACCGTGCTGCGCACGAACTTCAGGATCTCCGGCAGGTGGGTGTCCTTGAAGGTGAGGTTCCCGCGAATCTCATCGTAGTGCTTGTCGAAGGTCCCACCCGTGATGATGATCCGGATCTTCACGTCCCCTGATGGTGACTGAACAGGGCGCTTTTTTCAAGCGCGGCCGCCATCATGAGCCATCATGAGCCATCATGAGAACCGGTCCATCCAGGCACATGAGCCTTCCGCGGTGCTCGCACGCGCCACACAGACCCACCCCGCAGCGCATGTACGCTTCAAAGGAAAGCTCCGCATCCACGCCGGCGCCGCGAGACAGCTCGGCCACGGCCTCCAGCATTGCCTCCGGTCCGCACGCCCGGACTCTGGAAAACTCCTCCGTGGCCAGACGGGAGGCGACGATCTCCGTTACCAGGCCGGCGCTTCCCCGAGTGCCGTCTTCGGTTGCAAGCTGGACGGCCACTCCCAGCGCGTCAAATTGCCGGACAAACAGCAGGTCCACCGAGGTACGCGCCCCAAGGGCTGCCTCGACTTTTGCCCGCGGGCACGCGGTCCGCAAGGCAGCGGCAAGGAAAGCGAGCGGGGCAGCTCCGTACCCACCGCCGACCAGGAGAGTGTTTCCCGGCGCAAGCGTGAAGCCCCTGCCAAACGGTCCGCGGACCCACAGGGTCTCGCCCGGGCACAGCGCCTGGAGGGCGGCGCTGAAGGTCCCCACGCGAGAGACAGTGAACATCAGGGGGTCGTTTCCGGCGATGCTGAACGGCTTCTCGTCGATCCCGGGGAGCCAGAGCATCGCAAACTGACCGGGCGAGCACGCCAGAGAGCCCTCGAGGACCAGAGAGACAGTCTTGGGGTTCTCCTGAACTCTCTCGAGGATGCGGTGCGGCTGATGCGCGCTCCCTCCTCTATCCACTGGTGCCTCTGTCCCAGCCGGGAACCGGCGGCAGCGATGTCGCGACGGCGCTTTGCCGGCGCCAGTCGACCCTGCCGCGGATCTGGTCGAGATTCCTGCAGCCGTGACCGGCCAGCCATGCTGCCAGCTCATCGCGGATCAGGGAGAAGGCTTGTTCGCCGCGGTAGAAGACCGCGGAACCCACGCCCACTGCTGTAGCGCCGGCAGAGAGCATCTCAATGGCATCCACGCCGCTCAGAACGCCTCCGGTCCCGATGATGGGTACGTTGACAACAGACGCGATGTCATGGACGCAGCGAAGGGCGATCGGCTTGAGCGCCGGGCCGGAGATTCCCCCCGTCTCGTTGGCCAGGACTGCCGCTCCCGACTCGGCGTCGATCAGCATGCCGGGCATCGTATTGATCGCGGTGATGCCGTCCGCCCCGGCGTCCACGACGGCGCGCGCTATCTCCGCGATGTCGTGCACGTTGGGAGAGAGCTTCACCAGGCAGGGAAGCGACGTGACCGCCTTCACACGGGCTGTGACCTCAGCGGCAGCAGCAGCGGAAGCGGCAAACATCTCTCCGTGCTCGGCACCGAGGTTGGGACAGGACACGTTCAGCTCGATCATGTCGGGACCTACGCGCGCGACGAGGGCTGCCGACTCGGCAAAGCCTTGCGCCGTGTCCGCGGAGATGCTCGCGATGAGCGCGACCCCCAGCGGTCTCAGCCTTCGGGAGGCCTCTTTCAAGAGCTCCAGCTCCTCGCCGACGCCGGGGTTGGGAAGCCCCATGGCGTTGATGAGGCCATGTCCCCAGTCCACCACGGTGGGATTCCTGTGCCCGCGCCGCGGGAGAGGCGTGCAGGTCTTGGCCGTCACGGCCCCGGCTCCGCTTCGCGCTGCTCGCTCCAGCAGGCCGGGTGATGTTCCCCAGATGCCGGAGGCAAGGACGAGCGGCGAGGGAAGCCGGATTCCCGCGATCCGGCAGGACATGTCAGCGGACTGCAAGGGCTCGCCGGACATCCGTGCGCACCTGGTCCGTGATCCGCCCTCGGCGTACGAGTGCCTCCAGCAGATCGCTCAGGGTCATGAGGGAATGCAGCGTCAGGCCGCCCGCTGCCAACTCGCGCGCTCCGCCCTGTTCCCTGTCGACCAGCACCACGACATCGGTGACCTTGAGGCCTGCCGCCGTGAGAGGCGCCATCGCCTCCAGCTTGCTCGCCCCCGTGGTGATCAGGTCGTCGAGCACCACGACTGTCTCATCCGCGGCGAACGTTCCCTCGATTGCTTTCCTCGTTCCATATTCCTTGACTTCCCGGCGTGGATAAAGGAGCGGGCGGCCCACGGCCAGCGCCACGGCTTGGCCGATAGGAAGACCCCCGTAGGGGATCGCGGCGATCCGGTCGAACCGCAGCTTCCTCAATATTCCAGTCATGGCCAGCGCGACAGTTGCCATCAACCGGGGATCGCTGACGAGAAGCCTGAGGTCGATATACACGGGAGAGATCTGCCCTGACTTGAGCGTGAAGCTTCCGAACCTGACCGCCCCAAGGTCGTGAAGCCCGAGCGCGATCTCTTCCACGAGCGTGGAGGGTGGTCCGCCGGTCTGGACACGGCGGGCGCGAGGGCCTCGACAGGCGTTGATTCGGTCTTTCAGCCGGCGGGCAGCGTCCGCGGGGTCGGTGGCCTGCCAGATTGCCCGGGAGACATTCACGAGAACCTTGCTTTCTTCGGAGTCAAGCCCTGCGCAGAGGCTCGCCTCCAGGTCCCCTCCCTGAGCCCCGACGCCGGGAAGCAGGAACCAAAGATCGGGCGCGGACTCCCGCACCCCCGCAAGCACGTGCGCGTACGTAGCCCCCACGACGAGGCCGATGTTGCCCCGGCTGTTCCACGAGCATGCCATGGCAGCGATCCGCTCGTACAGCGGAACGCCCTCCACGCTCAATTCCTGCACGTCCCGCGCCCCGGGGTTCGATGTATGGCAGAGGAGAAACACGCCCTTGTCCGCCCGGGCAGAGAGGCCTTCTACGCTGTCGCCGCCCAGAAGCGGGCTCGCAGTCACCGCATCCGCCTCCAGCACGTCGAAGCAGGCGCGAGCGTACGCTTCGGCTGTCGACGAGATGTCTCCTCTCTTCACGTCCAGAATGACGGGCAGCCCACGGGCGTGGGCGTGTCGTATTGTTTTCAGCAGAGCTTCCCAGCCTTCAACCCCGCGCGCCTCGTAGAAGGCGGCGTTCGGCTTGACAGCGCATGCGGAAGATGCAACGGCATCGATGATCCTGAGATTGGCCTCGAGGATCCCTTCGGCGCGAACGTCGAGCGGAGGATCCAGGCCTATGCACAGCAGAGAATTGTTGCGGCGCGAGACATCGTTCAGGAGGGAAAAGAAGCCTTTCGTGCTCATGCCGTTGGCTCACGAGGATACGGATACGGGGCTTCTTGTGCAAGTGCGGGCGCTGCCGGCCAAGGCGGTCATCCTCAGCTCTCGACCGGCTCGAGCGCCGGTTTCCTCGATTCCCCGTGCGACCCCTCCCGGGTGGTGAGCCACCCGTCCAGGACGTCCAGCGCCTCAGCATATGAGCGGGTGTGCATGACGGCGTCGATGAGATCCCGCGCGCCGTTGAAGGATCGCAGATAGGTCTTGGCGAACTTCTTCAGCACGTTGAAATTCCCCCTCTCGCCCCACATTGCCCGGTGAAACACCACGTGGCGCCGGAAGAAAAGAACTTTCTCCCGCGGGGAAAGTCGAGAGTATTCCGCTCCGTTGGTGCCGCGGATCGCACTGAAGAGAAAAAGGTTCTCGAAAACGCCGCGGCCGATCATGATGCCGTCTGCCCCTGTCTCTGCCGCCCGACGGTGGAAAGCTTCGGCCGTGCGCACGTCCCCGTTTCCAATGATGCGCGTAGGCAGGCCGGCGGCGTTGCGCAGGCGTACGGCCAGGGACACGGCGTCCCAGTCAGCCTCCCCGTCAGACTGCTGGGAGACAGTCCTGCCGTGAACGGTCAGGGCATCGAGACCCAGGTCCAGAAGAAACCCGATCCATTCCTCGGCGACCGGCTTCGTGATGCCGATGCGCGTCTTCACGCTCAGGGGGAGGTCTCCCGCTCCTTCGCGGGCCGCGGCGATCAGCTCGCCTGCGAGCCGCGGATTGCCGATCAGCGCGCCGCATCCGCCTCCTTTGATGATCTTCCTGACCGGGCAGCCCATGTTGATGTCCACGCCGTCGAACCCCATCTCGCGCACCTCGGCGGCCACCCTGCGGAAGTTTTCCGGATGTGTTCCCCAGATCTGGGCGATGAGGGGACGCTCCTCCTCGGTGAAGCGCAGCCGGCCGATCACCCGGGATCTTGCGACCGAGCACAGGCCGTCCGCGCTCGTGAACTCCGTCACGAGCACGTCGGGCGCTCCCGCCTCCCGTACGATGCGCCGAAAGACCGTGTCGGTCACATCCTCCATGGGCGCGAGGACCGAAAACGGCCTGCCCAGCGAGCCCCAGATCCCCAGCGCCTTTTCCATGACTGCTGCCAGCGTTTCCTTCGGCTTCAAAGATGACGGCAGACGGGAAAGTTGTCCATCGGCTTGACCCCCGGGGACATCGATGCTACCGTGCGGCAAATAGACCACACCGAGAGAACACGCGGAGGAAGTGGTATGGGCCCGGAGAGGAAAAGGTGTCTTCTGGCGCTCGCTGGCGCGGCGCTCGGCCTTGCTATCGCGGGATGCACGGCGATAAGCGTGTTCAGCAAAGCGGATTTCCTGAAAAACGTGCCTGTCAACAACGTCGATCTCACCACGGTGCCAGACGGGACGTACGAGGGCCAGTACACGCTGGTTCTTCCCCCCGGTGAATACGCTGTGAATCGCTCCTTCGACGTGCTGGTCACCACCTTCGGGCACGCCTACACCGCCGTCAGCATCAAAGAGCCGTCGTCGCTTGCGGCCAATTCTGATTTCGTTGCTCTCGAGAACCGTATCGTCTCGGCCGACAGCCTTCTTGTCGACGGCGTCAGCGGCGCAACCTACTCCAGCCGGGCCATGCTCAAGGCTGTAGAGGCGGCCGTCACCAGGTGAACGCCATGAAACGCGGAGGAGTCGCGGCGGCCGTCGCTGTGACGCTGTTCTTTGCCCATGCCGCCCGTGCCGGCGCCGCCCCCGCGGACTCTGTGGATCCGGTGGCCGCGGGACTGGATGTCGGAACCACCGCCTCGAGCGCATTTGTGGGCGCTGCGGCCGCGAGCTTTTCCCTTGACCTGCCACTGGGACACTCCGTCTCACTCCAGTTGCAGCCGTCCGCCTACTATGCAAGCGGCACGAGCGTGACGATATTTCAGCTCACTGTCATCACTTCTCTCAGGTTCTACGTGGTGTCCCTCTTCGTGACGGATCCCCGCCGGCAGGCTCAATGGGGTCCGTTTGTCTCCGGTGGCGCGGCGGTCGCCTGGGCCCGGATGCTCAACGGCTCGACCATCGACGCTGTCTCCTTCGGTCCGGATCTTGCTGCCGGCTACCGCCTGGTCTTCGGAAACCACGGGATCTTCATCGAGCCCTCAGTGGGATGGATGGCGCTCTACGGGGCCACGTTCAACTCATCGAAGATCTCCTCGGCGGTGAACACGGGCGTCGTCCTCGGAATGATCCTGGGCTGGCGATTCTAGGACGACCTATTCCTTGATTCCGCCGGCGGTCATCCCCATCACGATGTACTTCTGGAAGACGATCGCGATGAGCACCGGCGGCAGGGCCGCGATCATCCCACCCGCGGCGATCATTTCGTAATCCACGTAATGCTTGCCGCTGAACTCGGCAATGGCAACCGAGATGGTCTTTGCGTCCAGGGTGGAGGTAAAGATCAGGGCAAAGAAGAACTCGTCCCAGGCGATCAGAAAGGAAAGGATGGCAGTTGCTATGATCCCCGGCCGCGCCATGGGGAAGTAGATGTGCCAGAGAACCTGCAGCCGGCTGCAGCCTTCGATGGATGCTGACTCTTCGTAGGTCTTCGACAGGGAGCCGAAATAGCTCTGCATGACCCAGATCACGAACGGCAGCGTCATGGTGAGGTACAGGAGAACCAGGGTCGGCTTCGTGTTGAGCATCCCCAGGTTGCTCAGCAGGAGATACAGCGGCATGACAACCACGACGGACGGAATCATGTAGGTGAAAAGGATCAGGTACATGATGTTGTTCTTGAAGGCGAACCGCAGGCGCGCGAATGCATAGGAGGCCAGTGAGCCCAGGATGAGCGAGATGACGGTCACGACGCCCGAGACGATCAGGCTGTTACTCATGGCGATCTTGAAGGCGTGCGCGATGTCGTTGTCGGGATTGGTGAACACGTCGAGATACCGCTGGAAGGTTGCGTGTCGGGGGATGATCTTCAGGGGAACGGCAACGATATCCCGATGAATGCTGATGCTCGTGATGAACATCCAGGCAACCGGCCCCACCACGAAGAGCAATACGAGCAGTCCGCAAAAGTACTGGACAGCCGGGAAGGCCTTGTTTCTAGTCACGAGTCGCTCGCCTCCGCCCGCTTCATCAGGCGGACATAGACCACGGTGAAGATCAGGACGATGATGGCGATCAGGTAGGACACGGTGGAGGAAATGGAGTACTGGAGGTTGGTGAATGCCTTCAGGTACGCCTCGTACACGAGAACCTTGGTTCCATTGGCCGGGCCTCCCCGGGTCATGACGTAGAAGACGTCGAACGCCTTGAACTTCTCCATCGTTCGCATGACAGCCACGACCGAGATGGTGGGTACAAGGTAGGGCAGCGTGATGTGCCAGAAACGGGAGAAGACTCCCGCGCCGTCCACCGTTGCGGCCTCGTAGAGGGATTTGTTGATGAATTGGAGAGCCGCAAGGAAGAAGATGATGGCAAAGGGCGTCATCTTCCATATGTCGGCCAGGATCACCATGTTCATCGCAAGGAACGGGTCGCTGAGCCAGGCGCGGTATTGCCCCAGGATGTGCAGACGGGTCAGGACGGCGTTCAGCACCCCGTACTCGGGGTTGTAGATCCATTTCCAGATGCTGGCCGTGACGATCCCGGGCGTTGCCCAGGGAATGATGATGAGCACGCGCAGCAGGCTCACGCCCCAAAAGCGAGTATTCAGCAAAAGCGCGATGAGAAGTCCGAGCACTGTCTCGAGGATCAGTGAGATCACGGTGAAGTACAGCGTGCGTCCCAGGGCTTGCCAGAACCACTCGGATCCCACGACCCGCACGTAGTTCAGCAGGCCGAGGAACTTCCCCTTCTCCTCCGAGATGAGCTCCATGTTCTGGAGGCTGTAGATGAACGTGGTCACGAGGGGAAAGAGGACGACTCCGAAAATGACCACGGCGGCAGGAAGAAGGATCAGGAATGCAAAGCTCTGCTCGGAAAGACTCTGCCGCCGTATGTCGGTCATGAACGCCTGACTTACTTTCTGCCGGCCAGCTCGAGGGCCTTGGCCTGGACTTCCTTCAGCGCCTGGTCACTCGACTTCTTGCCCTGGAGCACTTCCTGGATCCGGACCTGCAGATCCGTGGAGAACTCGCTGTAGAAAGGAACGACCGGCCGGTTCACCAGGTAGTTGTACTGGTCCCTGGCGACCTTCACAACTTCGGGGTTGCTCGCAATAACGTCCTTGTCGTCGTAGAGGGATTTCCAGATCGGGAGAGCGTTCTTGGGGAACTTCTTCTGGAAGTCCTTGGACGACATGTACAGGATGTATGTCCACGCTTCAGCGGAGCGCTTGCTGCCAGCGGAGATGGACAGAGGCTGTCCGCCATTCACCGTTGCGCTGCGAACGGAGCCGGATCCGGGGATGAGCGCAACTCCCGTTTGACCGACGATGGCAGACTTTGAAGCGTCCTGGCCCTCGCTGAACTGGAACGTCCAGTTCAGCGCGAACGCGGCGTCCCCCTTGATGAAAGTGGAATCGACCTCGTTCTCGGTGAACTCGAGGGAGTTCGGGTTGGTCAGGCCATCCTTGAGCGTGGAAACCATGAAGTCCAGGGCCTTCTTGTTTCCCGCCGCCGTGAGGGTCGGGTTTCCGTCCCTGTCGAACATGGCGCCGCCAAACGCGGCAGACAGCACCGTGTAGTCGCAGGTGAGGCACTCGGCCTGCGCCCAGCTCCACGCGATGGGGAACTTCACCAGCTTTTTGTCCCTGATGACCTTCGCCTGCGCCGCAAGCTCCTCCCAGGTCCTGGGGGGATTGGCGAAGCCGGCCGCCTGCAGGATCTTCTTGTTGTAGAACAGGTATTTGCAGTCGTTCAGCCAGGGCATCCCGTAGCTCTTGCCCTTGTACAGCGTGGACAGGAGCGCACCTTCGAAGATGTCCTTCTGGTCGGCCGGCGTCAGCGCGGGAACGGATTTCACGATCCCCGCCTGGGCGAACTTGGCCGTGAAGGGTCCGTCGCTCAACACCACGTCGTAGCTTCCCGCCTGAGCGGAGGTGATGATCTTTTCCTCAAGCTGCTCATAGGGCACGAACGTGAGGTTGACGTTGATCTCGGGATGGGCGTTCTGGAAGTCACGGGTCCCGGCGATGATGTCCTCCTCCTGGTAGCCCGCCTGTTTCATGAACAGGGCGTTGATCGTGACCGGCGCCGCGAAGGCCGCTGCCGCAACGGCGACGAGCACGATCATGATGACGAGAGATTTTCGTGTCATGACACAACTCCTCTTGCTGTGATTTTCTTCGAGCCAGCCCGGCTCGATTGCTCAGAGTTGCAAGAATGGTGCCACTGAGGGAGAAATGCTGTAATTGATTACAGCGAAAGGAGAAAGTCGATTGCGTGGCGAGGTCCGGAAGTGGAGAACCTGGGGCAAAACCCCCAGGTGCTGCGTCAAATCACCCAGCCGGGATGTTGTACTTCCTGATCCGGTACCGCAGCGTGTCGCGGGAAATCCCCAGCTCGCGCGCTGCTTTGGACACGTTCCCCGCGCTCTGCCGCATGACCTCGAGGAGCATTGTTTTCTCGACTTGCTCGAGCTTGTTGTCCCCGGTCACCGCGCCCGCGCTAGGGGCTGCCAGCATCTGCCTCGGCAGGCAGTCAGCCGAAATGCGCTCACGGACTGACAGTACCACCGCCCTTTCGATGACGTTGCGTAGCTCGCGCACGTTTCCCGGCCAGGAATACCCGCACAGGGCGCCTTCAGCCTCCTGGGTGAATCCCCTGACCTGCTTGCCCAGAACCAGGGAATACTGGTCGAGGAAATGCCGCGCAAGGGGCAGGATGTCCTCTCTGCGCTCCCGCAGAGCCGGGATGCGGATCGTGATCGTGTTGATCCGGTAGTACAGGTCCTCCCGGAACTTCCCTTCGCGCACGAGCGATTCCAGGTCCTTGTTCGTGGCACAGATGATTCGCGCATCGACTCTTGTCTTCACGGTGCTGCCAAGGGGCTCGAAGACCTTCTCCTCGATGAAGCGCAGGAGCTTTGCCTGGGTGGGCAGTGGGATCTCGGCGATCTCGTCCAGGAACAGAACACCGCCTCGCGCCTGGCTGAGCTTCCCGCTGAAGTTCTGGGAGGCTCCTGTAAATGCTCCCTTGCGGTAGCCGAAGAGCTCGCTCTCGATCAGGGTGTCCGGCACCGCCGGGCAGTTGATGCTCACAAAGGGGACGCTGAAGTCGCTTTTCTTTTTCTCCACCGCCCTGGCGTGGATTGCGCGGGCGATCACTTCCTTTCCCGTGCCGCTTTCACCCAGGATGAGCACGGCCGAGGGAGCGGCAGCGACCTTCTCCACGAGCTCGACGACCTCCCGCATGCTCGGGCTGTGCGCGATGACCCCTGGCACGGGACACGCCTGCCGCAGGAGATCGTTCTCCCGCTTCAAATCTTCCGTGGTGAGCAGCTTGTGAACGATGTGGCGGATGACGTCCTTGTTGAACGGCTTTGTGATGAAATCGGCCGCGCCGCTTTTCATGGCTTCGACCGCCTTCTCGATCGAGCCATATGCCGTAATCATGACCAGGGGCAGGGAACGGCCTGCCTGCTTCACGTGGCGCAGCAGCTCCAGGCCATCGATCCCGGGCATTTTCAGATCCGAGATGACCAGGTCGAGCTCGGGTCCCTCATTGATTGCAGCCATGCCTTTCTCCCCGTTCTCCGCGGTCAGGACCTCGTACCCGTCATCCTCCAGGAGCATTTTCAGAACTGTGCGGACATTGGGCTCATCATCGATCACCAGGATTCGCTTCATTCCAGTGGCCCTCACAACAGGATACGGAACGTGGCGCCCTTGCCCGGCTCGGATTGAACATCGATGGCGCCTCCGTGACCCTCGATGATGCGATGCACGATCGAGAGCCCGAGACCCGTGCCGGATTCCCGGGTCGTGAAAAACGGATTGAACATGCTGCGCATGGTTTCAGCGCTCATTCCTTCGCCCCAGTCCTGCACCTCGATGCACAACCGGCCGTCCGACATCCCGGCCCGCACCTCTACGCAGCCGCCGGGCCGCGAGGCCTGCAGGGCATTCAGGATCAGGTTTGACAGCGCCTGGCCGATGAGGTTGCGGTCAAGGGAATACTCGGGGAGGCCTTCGTACACCTCCCGGCGCACTGAGATGCCTTCGAAGCGCTCAAGGGGGAGGCTGTCCAGGCAGAAGTCGATCACGCCTGCGATGGAAGCCGGAGCCCGATTGATCTTTCGGGGGCGGGCAAAGTCGAGGAAGTTGGAGACGACCAGGTTGAGCGTGTCTGCCTCGTCGATCATCAGGCTCGTGAGCTTCTGGTACTTTTCTGCGCGCTCGCTCACCGTGAAGCTGTCCCGCAGCATCTCCGCCGATACTTTCATCACAACCAAGGGATTGCGGATCTGGTGCGCCACGCCGGCTGCCATCTCACCGAGGGCCGCCAGCTTCGAAGAAAGGGCGAGCTTCTCGCGCAGCTGCAACAGCTCGGTTTCCCGGACAAGGAGCCGCCGGCACATCTCGTCGAACGCGGAGGCCAACTGTCCCAGCTCATCGCGCCAGTCCAGCTGAAACGGGGGATGGAAGTCGCCGCCGGAGATCTTCGCGATCCCCTGCAGGATCAGCTCGACCCGGGCGGAGAAGGCACGGCGGAAAAAGGCAAACCCCGAGACGAGGGCCAGGGAGAGGATGAGCACTGTGACGACGAGTGAGATGAGGTTGTAGCGGCCGATGATCCGCGCCGATTCGCTGGTGTCCAGCAGGCAGAAGATCGTGCCCCCGGGCAAGCCAAGGGACCCCAGCTCCACTGATCCGACGATGTGCCCTCCCGCGAACATCACTCGATTCCCGCCGGCCGGCCTGCTGCCATACGCGGCCAGGACGCGCTGGACGCCCTTGTCCGTGAGCGAGCTCCCGTGAAGGGAAACGTCCTGGAACTGGAACACTATCCCCGCTCCGCTGATCTTCTCGATGCGGGACATGAAAGCGGTATCGACCCTGAGCCCCAGGGAGAGAACGCCGATGATCGCGTCGGTCCTGCGAATGGGGGAGAGAACAAAGAGTGCCGGATCCGGACTGCCGCGAGAGATGAAAAGCCGGCTTTCCCCCCGGAAAGCCTGCGAGAGCTCCTCCCGGGACAAGGGATCGGTGGGCGCAAACTTCTCCGTTGAAGCAAAGGGGTAGTCGGGATCGGTGAACACAGAGATCGAGTCAATGCCAAGGGACTCCCGGAATACCACCAGCTCCCGTGCCAGCATGGTCTTCAGCCCAAAGTCAGTGTATTCGATTGTCTTCTTCTGCCCCGCGATCAGCTCCCCTTTGACGCGCAGGTCGCGAAACGTCTCACCCAGGTAGCCCTCAACTCCCTGGAGGGTATAGGTCATGCGACCTTTCAGGGAGTCCAGGCTCGTGCGGGAGATGATTATCGTGAGGATGGCCAGCGAGACGAAGAACTGGCACAGAACGAGCGCGGCGAAGAACAGGATCATTTTTCCCGAGAGCTTCATGTCCCGCATGCGCTGGACGAGATTCATGGGAGACCCCCGGTCACCCGGTCCACCTGCACCTGCGCTTCGCGAAGCGCTTCCGCCGGGGAGATCTGACCGTGCAGGGCCTGCGCGATCCAGTGCTGCAGGATGGCGCTGATCTCGCGGTAGCGGGGATGGACGGGCCGATACTGGAGACCCGCGATCTGTCTTTGCTTGATCGAGAGGAACGGGTCCTCCTTGCGCACTTCCTCCCGGTCCCACACTTCCTTCCACACCGGCATGAACTCGAGGTGCCGGCCCTGGAACTCGGGAGACGCGAGATACGTGGCGAACTTCCAGGCTGCCTCCCTGTGGGCGGATCCCTTGAGCACCGTCAGCCCTTCGAAGCCGCATATGCTGGAGGTGCCTTTTCCGTCACGAGATACGGTTTCGGAGACGGGAATAGGGCTCACCTTCCAGTCCGTCACCCCCGGCTGGTCGTTCTTGGACAGAAGCCGGATCATGAATCCCCAGTTCGTGGTGAACATGCAGTCTCCGGCAAGAAAGACCTCCGAAACGAAGTTCTCCTCCGACTGCAGGGAGTAGGGGCTCATCAGCCCGTCGTTCAGCAATTCCACCATGAACGCGAGGGCGCGCCGGGCGGCAGGGCTGTCGCAATCGATTTTCCCCGATCGGTCGACGAGCGATCCCCCGAACGCTCCGACCAGCCATGTGAACTCGCAGGTGAGCACTTCCTGCTGCCGCCATGAATCGAAGAAGGGGTATTTCACTACCCCGGCCGCCTTTGCCTTTCGCGCAAGGCGCACCAGCTCTTCCAACGTGCGCGGCGGAGATGAGGCGCCGATGCGCTTCATGTCTTCCATGTTGGTGTACAGCATCTGGAAGTCGATATGGAATGGAATGGCCCACAGCCGGTCGCGCCAGGAGAAAGCAGAGTAGATCTGCGGCACGATGCCGCTTCGCACCCGACTGTCCAGGCGCTGCGGCAGCGCGTCTATGATGCCTTTCTCCGCGAAATCCGCGACCCAGATCAGGTCGACGAGGATCAGGTCCAGGTCGGGAATCGTTTTCGCCGCCGATTCGAGGATCAGGTTGTAGCGGTCCTCGTACTCCACGAACACAGGGCTCACGCGGATTCCCGTCTCCAGACCGAAGGATTCCGCCCGCTCCACGATGTCTCCCAGGTCGTAGCCTGACTGCTTCATGTAGAGAAACTTGATCTGCTCGGCAGGCAGAGAGAACCCGAAGATGATGACGAGGAAGGAAGAAACGACGAACTTTCTCACCGGTAGATCAGTCTACGTCCTCCCCAAACCGGTGTAAAGGCGCCGCAGCACAGGGTCCCCAAGCCGCATCACACGGCTGCTTGATCGGATCGCACGAGTCTGCCCGCAAACACCGGTCGTGTTAAGTCCGTTCCGGGGAATGAACCACGCGAAATATCCGTATTGTACGATTCTGCGCTCTTGGGCGCAGTGCGCTCACCATGAGCCGCCTCTGAAGCGTCAAATGTACGATACCGCGCTTTCGGGTGAGCTGTTCCCCGGATCTCGGACACGAACTGCAAGCACATGATGACCAGAGTTGTCAGGTCGATCAAAAGGCCCGGTTGCTGTCTACTTCGCCTTGCCCTGGCTCTTCACTGATGCGACGGCCTTCTCCAGCTCGGCTTCATCAGCCAGGTAATAATGTTTGATCGGAGAAAGCGCGTCGTCCAGCTCATAGATCAGCGGGATACCGGTCGGGATATCGAGGCCGGCGATGTCCTTGTCCGAGATGGAGTCCAGCATTTTCACGAGCGCGCGCAGGCTGTTTCCGTGCGCGGCGATGATGACCTTCTTTCCTTTCTTCAACGCTGGCGCGATGCTCTCGTGCCAGTACGGCAGGGCGCGTGCGACGGTGTCCTTGAGGCACTCAGTGAGTGGAAGGTCCTTCTCGGGAAGGTCGTGGTACCGCGGATCGTTCGAGGGATTCCGCGGGTCGTTTCTCTCCAGCTTCGGAGGAGGAACATCGTAGCTCCTGCGCCAGACATGCACCTGCTCCTCCCCGAACTTCGCGGCCGTCTCCGCCTTGTTCAGTCCCTGCAGGGCGCCGTAGTGACGCTCGTTGAGGCGCCAGCTGTTGAGGATGGGGATCCACATGAGATCCATTTCCTCCAGCGCCATCCAGAGGGTGCGGATTGCCCTTTTCAGCACCGACGTGAAGGCGAGATCGAAGACGTATCCCTCGGCCTTGAGCTTCTGTCCTGCGCTCTTTGCCTCGGCTCTTCCCTTCTCGGAGAGATCCACGTCGGTCCACCCGGTGAACCTGTTTTCTTTGTTCCACACGCTTTCGCCATGTCGCAGCAACACGAGTCGGATCATAGGCTCACTCTACCATCCCGCATGATGACCTTCAATCGGGCAGCGAGCTTCGCCGCTCCCTCGCGAAACATGTCAACCGGCGTGAGCAGGCTGAGCACGAGATGATTCCCCGAGGGGAAATCGTAGAAGTATCCGGGATGCACCAGGATGCCGTCGTCCTCCAGACAGCGCAC
>DATKLB010000009.1:0-22070 GCA_035542615.1 Spirochaetia bacterium
ACGGCGTCGAAAAGCTGGTGGAGGCGATCCGCGAAGACCTGGAACGCCACGTCGGCACGGCGCGCCAGCACGACGACCAGACCCTGCTGCTCCTGCAGGTGCGGTAAAGAAAGGGCAGGCTCACGTGAACTCAGTCATGGAACTGAAGCTGCGCAAGGCCGGCGCCATCTATGTCATCGACGTTGTCGGCGAGATGGACCTGTACAATGCATTCAAGCTCAAGGAGCTGGTCAGGAAAATGATCGACGGCAAGGTCACCAGGTACATCCTGAATCTCGCACAGGTCTCGTATATGGACTCGAGCGGGATCGGCGCGCTCCTGTACGTGCACTCAGAGCTCAAGAAGCGCGGCCTTCCCCTGCGGATCGTCGGGCTGGGGGGAAGCGTGCGAAAGGTGATCGAGCTGACCAAGCTCATCGAATACTTCCCGATCGTCGCGGACCTTGCAACGGCGCTCACTCAGCTGAAGGAGAAAGGGGAGAAGGAAAGCGTATGAAAGGGATGAGACAGATCGTCATCGACGAGTCCAGCGAGCTCTTCGACAAGACGGGGATGTTCTACAAGAAGTTCCCCAGCGACTTCCGGCAGATCCGCTATTTCACGCTCATGGTCATCCAGAAGGCCCCGCCCGAGATGAAGGAAATCAACCTCCTGGAGCAGCAGATCTCCGAGCTGATCAAGAACGCCGTGAAGCACGGCAACCGCAGGGACCCAGCGAAGAGCGTCCACGTGTGGTTCGCCTTCGACGAGGGGAGCGCCCGCGTCATCGTGCAGGACGAGGGGGAAGGGTTCACCCGCCTCTCGGAATGGAACGAGTTCAACCGCAAGCGCAACGAGTGCTTTGCGCGGCAGGATTTCGAGGAGATGGCCAGCTACGTCTCCTTCGTGACTCCCGACAGCGACGAGCACGACAGTGGCAACGCTTTGTTCGCCGCGGTAGAGTACTGGGATGCCGGTCTCGTGTTCAACGGGAAGAAAAACTGCGTTGCGGCTGCCAAGCGCTTCCCGCAGAAGAGGCACGGGATCGCCCTGGCCTCCTGAAGAAGCAAAGAGGCGGGGATGAAGTCTCGCAAGTCACCCGTCATCGACCTTCCCCTGAAGATCACCCTGACGACGGCAGGGGTGGAGTGGTTCATCCGCAACAGGCGGCAGCTGAAGCAGCTGCGCATGGCCGACAGCCGCCTGGAGTACGGGCTTTCCGTCGCGGAGGTGTCCGCCACCTCTCTGCAGAGGATGATCAATATCGACTACATCGCCTCGGTGGAGGTCGCCCGCTCCGAGTTCTCCTCGAAGCGGCGGGAGATCATCGACCTCACCAAGCTCATCGTCCACAGGATCCTCTTCAAGAAGTTTGAAAACGAGACCTCGCGCATGTTCCTGAGCTCCGCCCTCGTCAAGCGCTGGAACAGGCAGAACCCGGGCCGCTGCATCGACGAGAGCACATCGTACAGCCCGGCACGGGTCGACTCCCTGTTCGCCGCCGTCGCCTCCGAGATCCCGCTCGTCTCCTCGGACATCCAGGAGCCTCTGTTGCGGGGATACGCAGCAAACCCGGCGATCAACGAAGAGGAACGCACGCTGCGGGCGTTCCTCAGCGACGGATTCGTTCTCAACGCATCCAAGCTCCTCTGGTGCATTCTTGCAAGGTCCCGCGGGCAGCCCGAGTACGACGGGCTGGTGGGCGAGCTCCGTCAGATCCTATCCAGCTACATCGAGAAGGGCGCCATTTCGGAGAACCTCGCCCTCATGGTCGTGGAGCTCCTCGGCTTCGTCGAGGTGAGCCACTACCGGCAGGTAACCGAGAAGTTGCTGAAGGGGCGCAGGAAGGCCGGGGAGGCGCTCGTGACCGACGAGCGCATGCGCAGAGAGGTGCGCCGCCGCATGGAGGCCGAAGGCGACCTTCTTTCCCTGACCTATCAGCTGGGCAGCAAAGGGGCGGCGTCAATCGGCACGGAGCACCGCCTGAGAATAAGCATCTGCAACCAGGAGAAAGGCTTCCGCCGTCTGAACGAACAGCTGGAAACGCGCCTTGGCTTCGACGTCAAGGAGCATTCCCTGATGGAGTTCTACAGGAAGATCCCCGAGCAGCAGATCAACACCGACCTCGGCCTCTACTATCTCTCGTACCTGCAAAAAGCGTGCGAAAAGCAGGATATCCGTATTGAAAGCACGGTCAGCCTGATCCCGCGCAGCGACCTCACGGTGATCCACCTCACGCTGGGGTTCTGAAGCGGTCTCACTCGACTCTCAATAGACTTCAATCATCTCGACCCCCTCCCACTCGGGAGGTGCGCCGAGGGTGATCAGGTTTTCGCAGCGCCTCTGGTAGATGCTGAGAATCTTGTCAGACGGATTCTTCTCCCTGAGCGTCTTCACGATCTCGAGGGAGCTCTTGAAATCGCGGCCGAAGTACAGCCGCAGCGCGCGCGCAAGATCTTCCTTGTAGTCCACTCGCCTGCGTGTCGGTTCGTCGTTCGCGCCGTCCAGGATCTCGAACAGGAGGATGGCCTCCTGTTTCCCCCGCACCCGCACCCTATCGATGAACCGGAACGAGAACGTGCGCGGATTCGAGAGTGACTTCAGGGTATGGCCGGTGGTCAGGATGGACGAGCCGTAGACGCGCGTGAGGGTCTGCACCCGGGAGCACAGGTTCACCGCGTCGGCGATCACCGAGCCGTCCATCCTTTCATGCTCCCCAACGGTTCCCAGCATCAACTTCCCCAAGTTCACCCCGAAGCCGACAGCAATGGGCCTGTACCCGCTCTTTGCCCTGTGCGAGTTGTACTCGACGAGCTTTTGCCGCATGGCGACTGCCGCCGCCAGCGCATCATCAGGCTTTGCGGGGAACAGCGCCATGATCTCGTCCCCGATGTATTTGTCGATGAACCCGCCGTTGGCCCGGATCTCGGGGCCCATGCGCCGCAGGTACGAGTTGATGAAGTTGAAGTTCTGCTCGGGCGTCATCGACTCGGAGAGTGACGTGAACGACATGATGTCGGAGAACAGCACCGTCATGTCCTTCTGGGTCTGGTCGCCGAGCTTCACATCGAGGATGCTTCCCTTTTCGAGGAGCCGGATGAACTCGTGCGGCACGAATTTCCCGTAGGCCTCCAGGAAAGCCGTCTGGCGTGCGCTGTACTCCTGGATCGTCTCCGCCATGGTGTTGAAGCTGATGCTCAGCCTGCCCACTTCGTCCCGGGTGCGCACGTCAGAGCGTACATGCATGTTGTCCTTGTCGAACGTGCGCACCACCCTGTCCAGCCGTATGATCCCGTAGGTGAACAGGGTCCCCAGGAGGATGGAGCTTCCCACCGTCAGGGCGAGGGCGACGGCAACCACGATGAGCGCGATCGTTGTTGCGTTGGAAATGATGGCGCGCACGTCCGTATCCACCATGTCCATGGCAAGCACCCCCACGAAGGCGCCGTTTCGGGCGAACACGGGCGCGTAGCCGGTAATGGAATTGACCTTGAAGTCGGGGTCCCACGACCAGGATTCTTCCACCAGCGGCACTTTTTCCCTCAAAGCACGCTGAGCCACAGGGTATTCGGAGATGTCGAAGACGGAAGCGAAGTGCGAGATGTCCTCCGTCTTCTCCCCGGCGGCCCGCTTCGTCGTAAGATCGAGCACGTCGCCGTCGACGAGGTAAAGCGCGGTCTTGGGGTCCTCTGTGGGAGCAAACGTGTAGATGTAACGCACCAGCTTGCGTTCCACGCCGCGCACCTTGTTCAGCTCTTCAGAGACGACGCGGAAATCGGCCGAGCTCTCGATGCGGTCCACGACGTCTGTCGGGAGATCCTTTGCGATCTTCGTGCGAAGGCGCGCCAGTGCCCCGGTGTCCACGACGTTCGTTCCGATGGTGGCAAGGTCCAGAACCCTTCCCTGCATCTGGCGCAGGAGGCCGTCGTTCAGGATACGGTACACGCTGAATGAGAGCAGAGCGCTCACCGCCATTCCGACGATGAGGAAGGTAAGGATGATCTTCAGCCGCAGGCTGAAATTGACACGCACTGTCCTCACTCCGCCGTTACTCTCGTTCGCCACCCCTGAGCCTCCTGACGGGCAACCCCCAGTCGCGAGCCAGCTCCGCTGCGGCTTCGTCCGCAGACCGAAAGACAATGGCAGGGATCCCGACCGCGCGGGCTCCCTCGGCATTCTCAGGAACGTCGTCAAGGAAAATGCACTCCTCGGGCGACGCGTCCAGCTTCTCAAGGCACAGGCGGTATATGGATGGCTCCGGCTTGACCAGACGGTGCTCGCAGGAGAACACGGCGACTTGGAAGTCGCTGATCCACCGGAACGTACCATCCGCGCGCATGAATTTCAGCTTGTCCGTGGGCATGTTGGAAAGAATCGCGGTGCGGAACCCGGCGTCACGCAGCTCATATGACCAGTCGACGACTCTCTGGTTCACGCGAGACCATCCCAGGGCGTCCTCGAGCTCGATGCGCTTCAACAGCTCGGGAGTCGCCTTGACCCCGCCAGCCGAGAAGATGCGCCGCCAGTATTCATCGGAATCCAGAGTGCCCCTGTCCAGCTCGATCCTGTCGCGCCGGTAGACGTCGTGAAACTGTGCCTCGGACAGCCCCGTGAGCGCGATCATGGCTGCTTTCCTGTCGGGATCCAGGGGGAGGCCCAGGACCCCCCCAAAATCGAAAATGATTGTGCTGATCCGGGGCTTCAAGACGTGCCAACCTTAGCGAAACTGGAAAGGTCCGGCAAGGCCTCTGCGTACCAGAGCCCAATTCTAGCGCTCTTTTAGCGCGAATCGAGCGAAGTTTAACGCCTCTGAAATATCCGGAGCAGCATACCCCGTGGTACCCTGAGCGCATGAGTATCCAATTGATCATAGCAGGTGTCATTGGGGTATTCCTTCTTTTCTACCTCATCTACTCGATCGTGCATCCAGAGAAGTTCTAGGAGAGAGCCATGAGCGCAGCAAACTGGATCCAGCTTATCGTCTACCTGGGTATTCTGTTCGCCCTTGCGCCCTTTCTGGGGAAGTTCATGGCCCGAGTCTACGGCGACGAAAAGCACATCCTTTCCTTCCTCAAGCCGCTGGAGAAGGGAATCTACGGGATCTCGGGGGTCGACCCTCAGCAGGAGATGAACTGGAAGCAGTACGCGGCAGCGCTGCTCGCGCTGAACGTACTGGGCTTCCTGTTTCTCTACCTGCTTCTCGTGACACAGAAATGGCTGCCCCTGAATCCAGCGAAAATCGACAACATGTCATGGCACCTGGCGCTGAATACGGCCGTCAGCTTCATGACGAACACCAACTGGCAGAACTACGGGGGAGAGAATGCCGCAAGCTATCTCTCCCAGATGGGGGGTCTGGCCGTGCAGAACTTCCTCAGCGCTGCCACGGGCATGGCCGCTCTTCTGGTCCTGGTTCGCGGCATCGCGAACAGGCCGAAAAACGGCGTGGCCAGGCTGGGAATGAACAACGTGCAGCTTGGCAACTTCTGGGTCGACCTGACACGTTCGATCCTCTACATTCTGCTACCCCTCTCGCTGATCCTCGCAGTCCTGCTCATGTCGCAGGGAGTCATCCAGACCTTTGCGGGCCCGGTCCACGCGGTGACGCTCGAAGGAAAGGACCAGGTCATAACGCTGGGTCCGGCCGCCTCCCAGATCGCGATCAAAGAGCTCGGGACAAATGGCGGTGGGTTCTTCAACGCGAACTCCGCGCATCCATTCGAGAATGCCACGCCGCTTTCCAACCTGTTCGAGATGCTCGCACTCCTGCTCATTCCCATGGCCACTCCATTCGCGTACGGGCGGATGGTGAGAGACAGGAGCCAGGGATATTCGCTCTTTGCCGCCAAGACGGTGCTCTTCGCACTCGGGCTCATCGTGATCCTCTTTGCCGAGTACGGCTTCAACGGCATGACGGGGGGACATGGCACACTGGAGGGAAGGGAGACGCGCTTTGGCATCGCCGGAAGCGCGCTGTGGGCTGAAGCCACCACGGTGACCTCCAACGGATCGGTCAACTCCATGCATGACAGCTTCTCGCCCCTCGGCGGGATGGTCCCCCTCACCAACATCCTCCTGGGCGAGATCATCTACGGAGGCGTGGGGTGCGGGATGTACGGAATGCTGGTGTTCCTCTTCATCACGGTCTTTATCGCCGGACTGATGGTGGGAAGGACGCCTGAGTATTTGGGAAAGAAAATAGAGTCCCGCGAAATGCAGCTTTCGGTCCTGGCTGTCGTCGGCCAGACCTGCACGGTTCTGTTCCTCGCGGCAGCAGCGGTTGCAACAAAAACCGGGCTTTCCAGCCTCAGCAACCAGGGGCCGCACGGTCTTTCGGAGATCCTCTACGTTTTCGGCTCCAGCGTCGGGAACAACGGCAGCGCTTTTGCGGGGCTGAACGGCAACACGATCTTCTATAATACCCTGGGAGCGTTCGCGATGCTCGTGGGCAGGTTCGTGCTCGTGATCCCGGTCTTTGCGATCGCAGGGAGCCTGGGCGCCAAGATCCCCATCCCCGCCAGCATCGGGACGTTTGCCACCAACAATACGATTTTCGTGGTCCTGCTGGTAGTCACGATCATCATCATCGCCGGTCTGAACTTCTTCCCTGCCCTGACCCTCGGGCCCATCGTGGAGCACTACCTTGCCCTCAAGGGCATGGTGTTCTAGGAGAACCTGACATGAGAGAGGAAATTCGTCTTTCAAGCCTGCCAGTCCTGGCCCGCGCCACGGGGATGGCCTTCCGGAAGCTGGACCCTCGAGTCGAGATCAGAAACCCGGTCATGTTCATGGTCTGGATCGGCTCGGTCTTCATTTCCCTGGTGTTCATCGTCGATGCCTTCCGGGGAGTCTACGACGGGTTCAACCTGCAGATCGCAATCTGGCTGTGGTTCACCGTCCTGTTCGCCAACTTCTCCGAATCCCTGGCCGAGATCCAGGGCAAGGCCCGGGCGGATTCGCTCAGGGCCATGCGCACCAAGACGATAGCACGCCGGCTCCTGAATGGCGACGGCAGGGAGGAAAAGGTCGTCTCCATCGACCTGCGTGTGGGCGACAGGGTCGTCTGCGAGGCCGGAGACATCATCCCCGGAGACGGAGAGGTGGTGGAAGGTATTGCCAGCGTGGATGAGTCGGCGATCACCGGCGAATCCGCGCCTGTCATCCGCGAATCAGGCGGAGACAGGAGCGCGGTCACCGGGGGAACGAAAGTCATCAGCGACCGCATTGTGGTGAAGATAACCTCCGAGCAGGGAAAGACATTCGTTGACAGGCTGATCAGCCTGGTGGAGAACGCAACACGACAGAAGACTCCTGGGGAGATCGCCCTCCTCATCCTTCTGTCCGCGTTCTCCATTATTTTTCTTGCCGCCGTCGGGACCCTCTGGTTCTTCGCCGACTACAGCGCAAAGCAGTCCGGGACCACGGCGTTCGTCACCACGGCGGTTCTCTTTGCCCTGCTCGTCTGCCTGATCCCCACGACGATCGGGGGGCTTCTTTCGGCAATCGGGATCTCGAGCGTGAGCCGGCTCATCAAGAAGAACGTCCTTGCGCTGAGCGGGCGCGCCGTGGATGCTGCCGGAGACATCGATGTCATGCTCCTGGACAAGACCGGCACGGTCACCATGGGAAACCGCATGGCGTCCTCCTTCTTTCCCGCGAAGGGAAAGACCCAGATAGCGGTTGCTGAAGCTGCGCTCCTGGCCTCGTTGCCGGACGAAACCCCCGAGGGCCGGTCCATCGTCAATCTTGCCCGCCGCGACTACGCGGTGAAGACTTCCAGCATCCAGGACATCGGCGGAAGGTTCGTCCCTTTCTCCGCCAAGACCCGGATGAGCGGACTGGACTTCGAAGACGAGCGCAAGAGCATCAGAAAGGGAGCAGCCGAGGCGGTGAAGGTATGGGTGCTCGCTGGAGGCGGACAATTCCCGCCCGAGGTGGACACGGAGGTGAAGAGGATCTCGGCCGAAGGAGGAACTCCCCTGGTTGTCGCTCGCGGCAGCGAGGTCCTGGGCGCCGTGTATCTCAAGGACGTGGTCAAGGGCGGCATCAAAGACAGGCTCTCCCACCTTCGGCAGATGGGCATCCGCTCCATCATGATTACGGGAGACAACCCGCTGACCGCCGCAACCATCGCCGCCGAAGCGGGCGTGGATGACTTCATCGCGGAAGCCACTCCGCAGGCAAAGCTCGAGCGCATCCGCGCGGAGCAGAAAGCCGGGCACCTGGTAGCCATGATCGGGGACGGCACAAACGACGCCCCCGCCCTCGCCCAGGCCGATGTCGGGGTCGCGATGAGCTCAGGCACGCAGGTGGCCCGGGAAGCCGGCAACATGGTGGACCTGGACTCGAACCCCACGAAGCTCATCGACATCGTCGAGGTGGGCAAGGAGCAGCTCATTACCCGGGGAGCTCTGACAACGTTCAGCATCGCCAACGACGTGGCGAAGTTCTTCGCAATCCTGCCGGCGATGTTCATGTCGCTCTACGCCGCAAAGGGAGCGCTTGGGCCGCTGTGGGCGCTCAACGTCATGAAACTGGCTTCCCCGCAGAGCGCCGTGCTCTCCGCCGTGATCTTCAACGCGCTCATCATCGTCGCGCTCATTCCGCTGGCGTTGCGTGGCGTGCGTTACCGGGCGATCGGGGCGACCCGGATCCTGAGGCGCAACCTTCTGATCTACGGGTTGGGAGGGATCATCGCGCCCTTCATCGGGATCAAGGCCATCGACCTGCTCGTCCACCTCATCGGCCTTGCGTAACGGGAGGAGTGAGATGAAGCCAATCAGAACGGCAATCATCGTGTTCGTGTTCTGGACAATCCTGGTCGGAGGGATCTATCCCCTGCTGATGACAGGAGTAGGAGCTGTGCTTTTCCCGAAGAAGATCCAGGGAAGCCTTGCCGTCAAAGACAGGAAAGTGGTGGGCTCCGCGCTGCTCGCCCAGGACTTTGAAAGCAATGTCTACTTCCATCCCCGGCCCTCGGCCGTGAAGTACGATCCGGCCAATTCAGGGGCCAGCAACTGGGGCTGGACGAGCTCTGACCTGAGAAAAGCCTATGACCAGAGAAAAGCGGACTGGCAGAAAGCCTTTGGACCCGGGGAGCCCCCCATGGACATGCTATTTGCGTCGGGCAGCGGGCTGGACCCTGATATCAGCCCGGCCGCCGCAGAGGCCCAGGTGAAAAAGGTCGCTGCGGCGAGGCACCTCGACGCCGACGGGGAACGCAATCTCCTGGCCCTGGTGCGACGGTTGGAAGTCGCGCCGCAGCTTGGCTTCCTCGGGGAACCGCGCGTGAATGTGCTGGCCCTCAACCTGGCCGTGGACAAGGAGTTCCCAAAATAGCGCGGCGGTGAGATACTTCCGGCTGATGCACGTGATGCACGGCGGAGCCTTCGATGTCAGATGACTTTCGGCCCGATCCCGACGCGCTTCTGCGCGCGATCGAAAGGGAGCGGGAAGGGAAGGGGAAGCTCAAGGTCTTCTTCGGCATGGCCGCTGGAGTCGGCAAGACCTATACCATGCTGAAGGAAGCCCGGCAGAAGCAGACCGAGGGTGTCGATGTTGTCATCGGCTACCTTGAGAGCCACCAGCGAAAGGACACCGAAGAGCTTGCCACCGTCTTCGAGACCATCCCCCGTCGCGCGGTCGAGTACCGGGGAAGGACTCTCGAGGAGATGGACCTCGACGCGGTGATCGCGCGGAGGCCCGCCCTGGTGCTTGTCGATGAGCTGGCCCACACCAACGTGCCCGGGGTGAGAAACGAAAAACGCTACCAGGATGTGCTGGAGCTCATCGCCATGGGGATCGACGTCTTCACCACGGTGAACGTCCAGCACCTGGAGAGCTTCGCTGACACGGTGGAAGAGATCGCCGGCATCGCTATCCATGAACGGATCCCCGATTCGGTGTTCGATGCCGCGGACCAGGTGGTCCTCATCGATATCTCACCCGAGGAGCTGCTGAAGCGCCTTGCCGAGGGGAAAGTGTACCTCGGCGACTCAGCGCTCTCGGCCATGGAGAACTTTTTCAAGAAGAGCACGCTGACAGCCCTCCGCGAAATGTCCCTGCGCTACACCGCCCTGCTCGTGGACCACCAGCTTGCCAGCTTCGCAAAAGAGAGCGGCAGGGAAAGCCCCGCAAAGTCAGGAGACCGGCTGCTGGTGGCCATCAGCCCGAGCCCCAACTCGGCGCACCTCATCCGCTGGACCCGGCAGCGGGCGTTCAGCCTCAAGGCGGAGTGGACTGCCCTCTTCATAGAGACCGGTCAGCCCCTCAGCGAAGCCGCGCAGGAATCGCTGCGAAAGAACATGAACCTTGCCCGGCAGCTTGGCGCTGCGGTCGTCAGCATCCCGTCGGAGGATGTAGCCGAGACCGTGTTGCGTTACGCGCGCTCCAACAACGTTTCCCAGATCGTCCTGGGCAAGTCCGGGCTCAGCACGCATGCCGGCCCGTTCGCCCGGCGCTCGGTGACAGACCGCATCCTGGCGGGAAGCAGAGACATCGATGTTGCGGTAGTGCAGGAGAAGGGCACGACCGTCCTGCACAGCCCGACGCGCCTCGCCACGGCGGCGAAATCCCAGGCGGGGAGGTTCGCCGTTTCCCTCGCCCTGGTGGCGGCAATCACTGGGATCAACCTCCTGGCGCTTCCAGAAGTCGGCTACCACACGGTGTCCATCCTCTACCTGCTCTGCGTCATCGCGATTGCGTTTTTCGCCACCCGGACTGAAGTGCTCGTCTGCGCTGCCCTGAGCGCCCTTCTCTGGGACTACTTCTTCATCCCCCCGCGCTTCACGTTGGCGATCGGCAAGCTCGAAGACGCACTCATGATCATTCTCTATTTCGTGACCGCGGCCGCTTTGGCGTTCCCCATGTCCCGGTTGCGCGTCAACCAGAAGATGCTCGCCGTGCGCGAGCGCCGGGTGACGCTGCTGTACAGTTTCTCGCAGAGCCTTTCCATCCTGCACAGCATCCCGGAGATCGTGCAGGCCAGCCTCGATCGCATCTCGAAATACTTCGACGCCGAATGCATCCTTTTCCTGAGGGATTCGGAGACGACGATCGAAAGGTCCGTCCGATCGCTGGCGGCAGTCCAGATCGACGAGAAGGAGTTCGGCGTCGCGCAGTGGTGCTTCGCGAATCGGACGCCGTGCGGCAAGTACACCGATACCCTGGCATTCGCCAGTTTCCATTACATCCCCCTGCTCACCCCGGATTCGACCATCGGAGTCATGGGGATCCGCATGCCGGAGGGACGCGCCTGGCCGCATGACCAGGACCAGTTCCTCCAGACCCTGGGAAGGAACCTTTCGCTCTCCATCGAGAGAGAGTTCCTTGCGGAGGAGAACCGCAAGAACCTCATGGCCCGGGAATCGGAAAGGCTGGGCAGGGCTCTCCTGAACTCGATCTCCCATGAGCTGCGCACCCCGCTCACCACGATCAAGGGCTGTGTGAGCGCGCTCATGGATCCGGCGACTGTCGAGGACCGCGACGCGCGCTCCGCCCTGCTGGCGGAGACTTTGACCGCCACCGACCGGCTGAACTCAATCGTGGAGAACCTCCTCAGCATGAGCCGCCTGGAGTCGGGCATGCTGCGGCTGAAGAAATCTTCGAATGACATCTTCGACCTCGTCTCCGTGGTGGCAGATGCCATGCGCCGGCAGTCCCACGATCATCCTCTTTCGATCAGGATCGACGAGGACGTGCCCCAGGTGTCTCTCGACTTCATCCTGATGACGCAGGTTCTCACCAATATCCTCGTCAACACGGCACGCCATACGCCGCCAGGGACGCCCGTGGAGATCAGCGTTGAGCGGAAGGGCCGCGGAGTGAGGATCACTGTCGCGGATGCGGGACCCGGGGTGCTGCCGGAAGAGCTCCCGCACCTGTTCGACAGGTTCTTCCGGGGGAGGAAAGCCGCTTCCGGAGGGGTCGGCCTCGGGCTTTCGATCTCGAAGGGCATCGTGGAGGCCCACGGGGGAAAGATCACCGCGTATCTCAACCGCAAAGGCGGGCTGTCAGTCTCGATTTTTCTTCCCGACAGCATTGTCGAGGGAGAGATCAGTGAAGAGTCCGCGAGGCAGGCGGAGGAGCAGGCAGCGACATGACCTCGGTGCTGGTGATCGACGACGAGGCCCAGATCAGGAGACTCCTTCGCGTCAGCCTGGAAAAACAGGGTTACGCGGTGCACGAGGCGGGCACTGCTGCTGACGGCCTGCAGATGGTGGTGGGGAAGAAGCCCGACATCGTGCTGCTCGACCTGGGGCTGCCGGACAAGGACGGCGCCGAGGCGCTCTCCGATCTGCGCGCGTGGTCTTCGGTGCCCGTGATCGTCCTGAGCGTGCGCAACGCGGAGGAGGAGATCGTCAGGCTGCTGGATGTGGGAGCCGATGACTACCTGATCAAGCCGTTTCACACCGGCGAGCTGGTGGCGCGGATCAAAGTGGCCATCCGGCACAGGGCCCCGAAAGAAAATCAGGAGCCGTTCGTTTCCGGTCGGCTCACCGTGGACCTCGTCTCACGGGAGGTTCGTGTCGGTGGTGAGGTAGTCAAGCTCACGCCCACCGAGTACGGCCTTCTTCGCATGCTCGTGCAGAACGCGGGACGCGTTGTGACCCACGGCCAGATCCTTCGTGAGCTCTGGGGGCCGAACGTGGATCTGGACACCAACTACCTTCGTGTCTACATCACGGGGCTTCGCAAGAAAATCGAGGAAAACCCGCACATGCCCCGGCTTCTGATCACGGAGCCCGGGGTCGGCTACCGGTTGATGGTGCTCTAGTTTCGATTTCGAACGTTTCGAACGAGACCGCGTTGCAGCGTGCCGGCCGGCATGCTACGATGAACGGAAGTCCTTCACGGCAGGAACGTCGCCATGCGGACGCTTGTCACGGGCGGTTCGGGATTCCTCGGTCTCAATCTCGTGCGCCGTCTTTGCTCCTGCGGCGCCTCCGACATCCGATCGTTCGACGTCGTTCCCTCCCCAGACAACGCGGATCCGCGCCTTGAAACGGTGATCGGAGACATCCGGGATCCCGCCGCCGTCCGCGCCTGCATGGCGGGGGTGAACGCGGTGGTTCACTGCGCGGCGGCGCTTCCGCTGTATCCGCGGAGCGTCATCCGGTCCACAGAGGTGGCCGGCACCCGCGTGTTGCTGGAGCAGGCCGCGCGGGCCGGCGTCGAGCGGTTCGTACACATCTCCTCGACCGCTGTCTACGGGATTCCCCATCGCGTACCCGTCCGGGAAACGGATGCCCTGCAGGGCGTCGGGCCGTACGGCTGCGCCAAGATCGAGGCGGAAAAGATCTGCGAGCAGTGGCGCGCGCGCGGCATGTGCGTGGTCATCCTGCGGCCCAAGTCTTTCATCGGCCCGGAGAGGCTGGGCGTTTTCTCCCTGCTCTACGACTGGGCGCTGGCCGGCCGCAGTTTCCCCGTGCTGGGAGCAGGGAGGAACCGCTACCAGCTTCTGGACGTGGATGACCTCTGTGAGGCCATCTGCGCCGCGCTCTCCGGGCCGGCTCTGGCCGTGTCCGATGTGTTCAACATCGGCGCTCGGGAGTTCTCTTCCCTTCGCAGCGATTTCCAGGCGGTGCTCGACGAGGCAGGATTCGGCCGGCGCGTGGTCTGCCTCCCGGAGCGCCCGTCCATCCTGGCCCTCCGGGTGCTGGAACGGCTCCGCCTGTCGCCGTTGTACCAGTGGGTGTACGAGACGGCGGCCAGGGAATCGTGGGTTTCCATCGACAAGGCGTCGCGAACCCTCGCGTTTTCTCCGCGGTACTCCAACCGCGATGCGCTGCTGCGCAACTTCCGCTGGTACCGCGAGAACGCAGCGCTGGTGCGCGCCCGCACCGGCGTTTCCCACCGCGACTCCTGGAATCAGGGAGTCCTGAAGGTTGCCAGGGCATTCTTCTGAGATGGAGCATCGATTGCGCTCTCTCGTTGCCCTGGTGAGGCCCGCTCACTGGATCAAGAACGGGTTCGTCCTGGCCCCAACCTTGTTCGCCTTTCACATGCTCCCTGCGCTGACCATCGTATCCGCCCTCGCTGCCATGGCCGCCTTCTCCCTCGCCTCCTCGACGGTGTACATCCTCAACGACCTCGCCGACCGGGATCGAGACCGCGTCCATCCGCAGAAGCGGCGCCGACCCATCGCATCCGGTGCCGTTGCGGGGCGCACTGCCGTCGTGATCCTCGCAGGGTGCGCCGCGGCATCGGCCGCTCTGTGCCTGTTTCTTCCGTGGAAAGTTGGCGCCTTCATCGCCGGCTACGTTGCGCTGAACCTCGCTTATACCTGGGGCCTGAAGCGCGTCATCCTCCTGGACGTGATGTCCATCGCCGCGGGGTTCATGTTGAGGATTCTCGCCGGGGGTGCTGCGGCGGGAGTCGTCCTTTCGCCCTGGATGCTCCAGACGGCGTTCTTCCTGTCCCTGTTCCTCGGCTTCACCAAGCGGATGAGCGAGCTCCTGACCGTGGCGCCGTCCGGACGGCGACCGGTGGTGCAGCGGTACTCGCGCGGTTTCCTCATCCTCATGGTGGGCATGTTCGTTTCCCTGACGATCATCACCTATTCCCTGTACGTGTTCTTTCCCCGCGCAAGCTCCTCGGGGAGCGCAGGGCTTTTCTACACGGTTCCTCTGGTCGTCTACGGCCTCCTGCGCTATGTCTACCTGGCCATGCAGCGACGCGAAGGAGGGGACGTGGCGGAGGCGATCCGCCACGATCTGCCGCTCATCATCTGCATCGGGGCGTGGGTCGCCCTCGTGGTCGCCCTCGTGGGGCTGAGGCTGTGAGGCCCCTCTCGATATCCGTGGCCCTTCTCAGGTTGTGAGGAGGGCATGCCGCCCGTCGCGACTCGAGGCCGGTTCATTCTCCGTCTCGCTCCTTCTCCCCGCCACCCAGCGCGACCTTGATGGTGGGTACCATGAGCAGAACGAGGAAGGGCACCGCCTCGTAGTATCCTCTCGTCTCGTCCACGAATCCGAAGACAAGGGCCATGCCAACGAGCGGCCCGAGCACGACGAAGAGCCCCTTCTGCAGGAATCGAGGAGAAAGCCGCCATCCGGGAGCGAGCAGCCCGGCCCAGAGCGCGGCGAAAGCCAAGAAGCCGATCAGCCGGCCGGGGTGGCCAAGATAAGCAACGGTGTGGTCGATCAGGTGAAACTCAAGGAACGACCCGGGATTGCCGCGGTAGGCATAGGAAATGAGAGCCTTGACGACCGCCAATAGGGCGATTTGCAGCGCAAGGTGAAGCGCGAGCGATCGTCTCTTCATCGATCCCGCGTTGTAAAGGAAGAAGAGACCCGGGAGCAGGATCGACGTCTCCTTGTTGATTGCCGCGAATGCGAGACAGAGATACCACATGCCGGTTCGGCCTGCTGCAAGGCAGCTCAGCGCCGCCGTGAATGTCAGCAGGGTGCAGGGATCATAGATGTAGTTGTAATAGCGGTAGAAGGCAGGCACGATCAGCATTCCGATGACGGGCACGACCTGGGATATCCAGTCCGGGCAGGCAAAGAACCGGAGCACCAGAGAACGCAGGAGAAATGCGTAACCCAGGAAGCAGCCGGTTACCAGCACCGAGGCGATGCCATACTCCGGGAGATACTCCCATTCCCAGCGCAGGAGAGGGACAGCCACGCTGAGAATGGGGTCGTGGCGGGCCTTTGTGATGATCTTCTGCCTGGCTGGCTCTGAGATTATCGCGGCAGCAAGTCGAATTGCGCTCGGCATGAGGGCGCGGTAGACAAACGGCCGGCTTGCCCGCCCGAAGACCATGTCGGGGAACATTGAATACGGATTCCCGTTGATGCCCGGAAAGACGAGAAAGGTGAAACCGATGAGCAGCGAGACGTAGAGGTAGAGGACCGGAATCAGCAGCAGGCGCATCAATCGCGTGTGCGATTCCCTCATCCCTCACCCCCAATGACCGGGAACCCGCTCCCGCCGGGCTCACCGCAGGCTGACGCGGTAGATCGCCAGCCCCGGCCGGGTCCCGAGCGGCACCGGCGTGATGACGAGGCCCGGGGCCTGCCGCCGAAACTCGGCAGCTGCCATCAGTCTCAGGGACCGCGCGTCCACATCAGGGCGCATCGCGCGAGAGAGCTGGATGAGAAGTTCCCGTTCGGGCCATTCGATGGTGGACACGAAGAACTCCCCGCCCCCGTCCAGCATGGAGCGCATGACCTGCGCCTGTGCGGAAGCCGACTGCTCGTCGACGTGCAGGGAGAAGAGGAGGTGCAGTGAGACGTCCGGGCGCTCCTTGATGAGACCTTGATAGTAGTATTGGATCGGATACCCGCCCTTGGTGTCATCGTCCCAGTAATGAGAGCTCGGCGGTAGCCGCTTCAGGACTCCGCCACAGAACTCCGCCACTTCCCTGTAGCCCGCTCGAGCCGGGTTCATCAGGTAGCGGACCGGGTCCCATACCCCGGCGGTGACCTGCGAAAGCCCCGAGGCGCGAGCCCGCGCCTCGGCATACTGCCGCTCCAGTCCGGAGACGGGTGGGTACATCGCGATGTATCGTTTGCCCACCGCGGCGAGCCCCGGAATCGTCGTGACCAGAGGATACATCGCGGCGGGAAGCAGGAGGGAGGCAACGGACACGGCCTTCAGGGCGGGCCTCGCGCTTCGCAGAAGGACGTCGATCCCGACGGCCAGGGGAAGGCTCGCCAGCACGTAGACGGGCATGGAGAATTTGAACATGTCCCAGATCAGGTAGTTGGAGGACCAGATAACCTGGGCCGCCAGGCCGAGCCAGAAGAACACGGCGAGGGACAGCGGATATTCGCCACGGCGCAGGCGCACCGTGCCCCAGGCCGCCAGCGGAAGCGCCGCGGCAGGGAAGTTGTACCAGAGGAGGAAAAGGTAGTTGAGCTTCCAGAAGGCATGTTCGCCCGGCGAAAGGTTTCGGGGGAACATCGACGACCGGAAGAACGAGCCGGAGGCCGAATCCAGGGTACGCATGATGGACCCGAACAGGCCGTAGCCGGGCAGCAACGGGACGACGTCCCGGGCAAGCACGATGAGGTAGGGGACGCAGCCGAGGATCGTCGCCCCTGCCAGGAGAAGCCCTTTGCGCCAGCCGATCCGGTCTTTGCCCGCAAGGAGCATGACGAACAGCGCGCCGTATGCCACGGCGAAAAGGCCCATGAGCGCGTGGTTGAAAACGCCGATTCCGAAGAGAAAGAACGCGGCACAGAGACAGGGAAAGCTCTTCGCGCGGAAAAACCTGCCGATGAAGAACAGGTCGAGGCTGATAAGGGCCGCATTCAGGGAATGGGCCTCCACGACCGTGGCGTGCCACCAGATCGAGTGCGAGACCGCCAGTGCCGCGGCGGCCAGGGCTCCGGCCAGCGGGTTTCCTGTTACCTCCCTTCCGGCGTGATACGCGAAGAGCACGGACACGCTCGCGAAAAGACCACAGAGCAGGGTGAGCGCCGCGTGGGGATCGAGAAATGAGAAGATGACCAGCCACAGGTGCCCGAGAAGGGTGAACAGGTTGTGATTGTTGACCCATGAGCTGACCTCGGCCGAGTACGCTATCGACAGTTTGAGCGTGTCATCGAGCCAGCCTGCGGTGCGGATCATGGTCGCGGCGTAGAGCGCCATCGACCCCAGGAACAGAAGCGTCGGCAGAAGCCCTCTGCGTGCGAGGATGGTCATGGACTGCTTCGGACAGTATACCACGGGGCGCCAGCTCAGGACCTCACACGCTGTACCCCTCATCGTGGAGAGAGCGAGATCGGCCTGCCAACGTTCTCAGTTGCGCGCTTTCCGACCTGGGCTTACAATCGCCAGTATGACGCGCCGTGAGTTCCTCAAGTCCGCTGTTGCGTCCACTCTATTCTTTGCAACGCGCCGGCTCTTCCCTGCCAGCCTCGTGGCCACACCGGCCGATGTTGGGATCGCAACGGGCAGCGACTACGAGAAGGCTGTGACGGCTGCCGTGGATCTGATCGGTGGAATCAGGGCCTACGTGAAACCCGGTCACGTGGTCGTCGTCAAGCCCAATATCGGCTGGAACTCTCCGCCCGCAGTGAAGGCGACCACGGACCCGGTTGTCGTCCGCACGGTAGTGCACCTGTGCTTTCAGGCCGGGGCGTCGAAAGTGTACGTGTTCGACCGTTCGGTCTCCAACCCGCACCTCGCGTACAAGACCTCTGGCATCCAGCGGGCCGCCGAGGAAGCGGGGGCCAGCGTGTTCCAGGTGGACAACACGAATGACACGAAGCTGTATTCTCGCGTCGCGATTCCCGGCGCGTATTACCTCCAGAACTCGCTGGTCAACCGCTATGCGCTGGAATGCGACGCTTTCATAAATGTCCCCGTCGCCAAGCATCACGGCCAGGCGGGGCTGACCCTCGCCCTGAAAAACCTGATGGGCATTACCGGCGACCAGCGCGGGAAGTGGCACTGGCAGCTTGACGACGCCATTGCCGACATCAACCGCGTTGTGCGCTCACGGCTCACGCTGATCGACGCGTCAGCGATCATGCTCCGCGGCGGACCCACGGGCGGGGACCCATCCTACCTCAAGCGATTGGACACTTTCATCGCTTCCTCGAACCCTGTGTCGGCGGATGTCGAGGCTGCGAAACTCTTCGGCCGCTCCGCGTCAGACCTTCCCTACATCGAGAAGGCGGCGAAGGCAGGGGCAGGCAAGGCGTCAGGCTACGCCACGCGCAGCATCGACGTGTAGGTCGAGCCGATGAAAGCGCGCACCCTGAGGGTGCTCAAGGCGGCGCGGATCGCTTTGCAGACGCTTTGCGGGGCGGGCTTTCTGTACGTGTTTTTCACGTCCCGCGATCCCTTCGCCGTCGTGCAGAACCCTTTCCTGCGTTGGGACCCTTTGATCTTTCTCACCAACCCCCGCAGCGAACCGCTTCTGCTGCTCCCTGTGATGGCGCTCCTGCTCCTGGCAGTGGTGCTGGGCCGGGTCTTCTGCGGATGGGTGTGCCCGATGGGCAGCCTGATCGAGCTGTCCGATATGCTCCTCTCCCCCATCAGGCGGCGGAACCCAATGGCGATGCGGGGCCCGCGACCTGGATCCATGCCAGTGCGCTTTCCCCCGGCACTGGCTATCCTGGGGGCGACGATCGCCGGCATCGCGACCAACGCCGGCCTGCTCCCGTTCCTCCATCCGAATGTCTGGATCGTACGCATCTGCTCTCTTTCGCTTCTGGGCCTGGTATTTCTTGGACTCATAGTGATTGCCTCGGCTTTCGGACGCCGATTGTGGTGCGTGTACCTGTGTCCGCTCGGTGCCCTCTACGGCCTGCTCGCCCGCGCGCCGTTTCCACGATTGGCAATCCGCCGTTGCTCCGGCTGCGGCGCCTGCGACCGCTGCCCCATGCAGGCCGCCAACGCTTCGAGCCGGACGGTGCTGGCGCACCAGTGCACCCTTTGCTTCGCGTTCGAGGCGGACTGCCGGGTCGAGGGGTTCGCATTCGCCGCTGCCCGGCGTCGGGCAACGGGGTCCGGGATCTCGTGCGGTGAGGCCGGATTCGACACGGGGCGCAGACAATTCCTGATCGTCGGCGCAGGACTCCTTGGTGGAGCCGTCATTGGCGGCGCGTTGGGCATGCTCCTGGGAACGCGGCGGATCGGCGGGGCGGTCGGGGCGCGGGCCGCCGCTTCGCCAGCGGCTCAGCGTGGGCCGCTTCGTCCGCCGGGGGTTGTGGACGAGGAAACATTTCTCAGGCGATGCATCAGGTGTCACCACTGCGTGGAATCCTGTCCGAACAGGATTATCGAACCCGCGGGGATCGAAGACGGCTTTTGCGGTCTTTTTGCTCCGAGGCTGCGCTTCGACAGCAACGGATGCGACTTCCGCTGCCAGGTCTGTCAGCTCGTGTGTCCCAACCAGGCAATTCCCCTGCAGACGCTGCGGAACAAGCAGCGCACACCGATCGGCCTGGCAGTCATCGACAAGGACGCGTGCGTCGTGTTCAAAGACCACAAGCCGTGTCTCGTCTGCGAGGAGGTCTGCCCGACCCCGGAAAAGGCCGTCGTGTTTCCCCGTGAGGAAAAGATCATGCGGCCTTCCGGGCCGACGGTCCTGAAGTTTCCTTCGGTTGTTGATTCACGCTGTATTGGATGCGGGATCTGCCAGGCGAACTGCCCCGCCCCGCGAGTGGCGATCACGGTTTCGCGGTTGCTTCGGGACCGTTCCTGAACCCGGCGCAGACACGGGCTTGCTCGTCGCGCCGGGCTTCCACACGGCCTGCGATGAATACACTGGCTTCGTAGAGTATGAGCAGCGGCGCCATGACGACAAGCGGCGCGACAATGGGATCGCTGACCGGAGTGATGATTTCAGCGAAGGCAAAAAGGATGAACCACGCCACTTTCCGTTGCCTGTGCAGAGCTTGCGAGTGGATCACGCGCAGCGAGACCAGAAGCACGAGCACGCAGGGGAGTTGGAAGGCAACGCCGCAGGCCAGCAGGAAGAAAGTGACGAAAGACAGGTAGTCTGGCGCTGAAGGCAAATACTCGATCCGTGAGGGGAAGAGCCCGACCAGGACTCTGATCATGGCGGCCAGGAGTGAGTAGCCGAACACGGTGCCTCCGGCGAACAGCACAAGGGATGCCACGAGGAAGGGCGCCATATGCCGCTTCTCCTCGCTCCGAAGACCGGGCCCTACGAATCGGGCAGCCTGCCACGCCCACACGGGGAAGGCCACCACTATCCCCGCGTACAGGGCCAGCCGCAGCTTGATCATGAAGCCGTCCATCAGGTTGAAAGCCCGCAAGTGCAGCCCCCCGGACGGGAGGAGCAGGATTTCGAGGATCCTGTCGGCAAAGACGTAGCAACCGACCGTCGCCACGAGCACCGCGAAAACGGAGACCAGGATACGGCGGCGCAACTCCTCGAGGTGGTCAAGGAGCCCGCCACCTGCAAGCTTCATGTTGGAAGACGGGTGCCGCACTTGTTACAGAACCTCGCATCAAGCGCGTTCGATGCCCCGCAGCGGGTGCAATAGTTGCCTGAGGCCGTGTCAGGATAGGGCGATGATGCTTCGCCGCGCGGGACGCTCCGGGATGCTTCCGCCTGCGTTGCCGTGGGCTCCTGCGCAGCGCTTGCCGTTTGCGCGGCTGCCTGGTCCTTCGCCGCATTCTCCTGCTGGAAGCCTTCCGCCATCTCACGAGCGCCTTTTCGGAACTCGGAGAATGTCCTGCCAATCCATCGCCCGATCTGCGGAAGCCGCTTGGGCCCGAAAATGAGAAGAGCCACCACGACTATCACCACGAGGTGGATGGGTTGGAGACCGAAAGGCATGCTTTCCTCCTGCCGTCAAACTACAATCTTAGAGTGGGCGTCCGTTGCGCGCAAGTCCCATTCTGAGAAGCCTCAGGGCGCGTACACGACTCCCAGCACCTTTGCTTCCGTGTTCCCCGCGCTGTGCACGTGATGCGGGACGATGCTGTCATAGTAGATGCTGTCCCCCGGCTTCAGCAGGTAGACTTCCTTCCCGTACTCGATCTCCACCTCGCCCGAGAGCACGTAGACAAACTCCTCCCCTTCGTGGGTGGACGCCCGCGCCTCCTGGGCGGAGGCGGGATGAATCTCGATCAGAAAAGGCTCCATGTGCCGACCGGTCTTGTTCGCCGCCAGGGAGAAGAAATCCAGGTCGCTTCGAGCGGGCTGCTCCTTTCCCGAGAAGCGCACGACAGCCTCATGGGCGCCGGCCCGGGAAATGACAGGACCCACCTGCTCCTGTTCATCCAGGAATGTGCCGAGGCGCACACCCAGGGCGCGCGCGATCCGGATAAGCGGGCTCAATGACGGAATGAGGGCACCCGATTCGATCTGCCTCACGTGCTCGGCATCGAGATCCGCGCGGTCGGCAAGCTGCTCGGCCGACATGCTCCTCGATTCCCGGATCGCGCGCACCTTTTCCCCCAGCAGGTTCCTGTCGATCATCACTCACCTCCCGATCATGGGCGCCACGAGCAGCCCGATTCCGTACGTGATCGCCGCCTCGCCCAGCCCGATGAACATCATTTCCAGCCCGCTTCTCCACCATGCCCGGCCCGTGACCACGACCTTGGCCGCACCCACTGCGAAGTGCGCCACCGTGCTGATGACAAACGAGATG
>DATKLB010000010.1:0-4082 GCA_035542615.1 Spirochaetia bacterium
CGAGCAGTACGCCTCCGGGACCGCCATTGCCCGGATCTACGCCGAGAAGATCCGCAAGCGCGGCATCCCGGTGCCCGACATCCTGACACCCAAGGACGTGGTGGACCGGGCGGTGGCCGGCGACCGTCTCGCCGCCGACACCCTGGAGGAGGCCGGCGCGTGGATGGCGCAGGCCTTCGGGAGCATCCTGAACATCCTCGACCTGGAAGCGTGCATCGTCGGGGGGGGCGTCTCCCAGGCCGGCGACATCATCCTCGAGCCCGTCCGCAGGCGCCTGCCGGACCACTGCTGGGCCCAGATCGGTGAAGGTGTCAAGGTCGTCGCGGCTGAGCTCAGGAACGACGCGGGGATCCTCGGAGCGGCGGCACAGGCGCTCGAGCGGCTGGAGGCCTGATGTCCTTCTCCGTCCAGTCCCGGGACCCGGGAAGCCGCGCGCGGACCGGTTCTCTCGCCCTGAACCACGGGACGGTCTTCACGCCCTGTTTCATGCCCGTGGGCACGAATGCCACGGTGAAAGCCATGCGCAACAGGGACCTCGAGGAGATAGGGGTGAACCTCATCCTGGGAAACACCTATCACCTGTACCTTCGACCCGGCCGGGAGGTGATCGCGCAGGCGGGGGGACTGCACGGCTTCATGGGATGGCGCCACAACATCCTGACCGACTCCGGCGGCTACCAGGTCTTTTCCCTCGCCTCGTTTCGAAAGGTCGAGGATGAGGGGGTATTCTTCCGATCGCACATCGACGGCTCCTCTCATCGCCTGACTCCGGAAGACGTGTTGGACATCCAGATGGTCCTGGGAAGCGATGTCATGATGCCGCTGGACGAGTGCACGCGGCCGGGCATCTCGCTCCAAGAAGCTCAGGTTGCCGTCGGGCGCACGACAGCCTGGCTTTCCCGGACCAGCAGGAGATGGAAGGACCGCAGGGGCCCGATGACCGGTCTGCTTTTCGGTATCATGCAGGGCAATTTCTACAAGGACCTGAGGTCCCGAAGCGCGGCTGAGATGGCGGAGCTCGACCTGCCGGGCTACGCGATCGGGGGCCTCTCGGTCGGGGAGGAGTTCCCGGTGTTTCAGGACCTCCTCGGCTGCTCAGCCTCCCTTCTTCCCGACGACAAGCCTCGATATCTCATGGGAATTGGCACTCCGCTGTATATTCTCGAGGCGGTCGAAGCGGGCATCGACCTCTTCGACTGCGTTTTTCCCACCCGAACGGCGCGCAACGCCCAGGTGTTCAGCTCCGAAGGCCCGCTGTCCCTGCGGAACGAAAAGTACAAGACCGACTTCCGTCCCATCGACGAGGCATGCGAGTGCGAGACCTGCAGAAACCACACCCGGGCATACCTTCGCCACCTGTTCAAAGCAAAGGAGATCGAAGCAGCGGTGCTTGCCACGTGCCACAACCTCACGTGGCTCCATCGATTCGTGTGTTCGATTCAGGAAGCCATCTCGCGCGGAGAGTTTCTGAGGTTCAAGGCGGAGTTCCTGAGCAGCCAGGGGGAATCGAGCGCGGGGCCGCTCGAATGAGGGCAGTAGTGCGGCGTGCCAGTCTTCCTGCCGTGGCCTTGATCCTCCTTTCCGCCCTTGCTCTCGCGGGCCAGGCGCGACCTGCCTCTGTCGCAGGAGGACCATCCCGGGCAGGACGCGGCTCGATCCCTCGAGAGATGATTCGCGCAGCGCTCAGCTACCTGGGAGTTCCCTACGTCAGCGGCGGGGTGTCACGGACCGGGCTCGATTGCTCGGGCCTCGTCTTCCGCGCGCTCGAGGACGCAACGGGGGCTGGCGCTTCCCGAGGGGTCGAGGCCCTGTTTCACGAGGGGGCGACGGTAATCTATCCGATTCACCTCGGCGACCTGCTTTTCTTCGACACGGAGAGCCAGGGACAGCCGCGCTGCGCATCTCACGTCGGCATCTACGCCGGCAGCGGAAGGTTCGTCCATGCCGCATCAGAAGGGAGCAGAACAGGCGTCATCGTTTCCCGGATCTCCGACCCCTACTACCGCGACCGGTTCCTCGGCGCTCGACGGGTCGTCCCCTGGCGCGCGCCTGTCCTTGACGTCGTTCTGACGGACACCGCAGCGCACCTGGCCTCGGACGACCCCTTTCCATCCCGCGAAAGGATGACCATCCAGGTGTTCAACCGAATGACTGGCGGCGGACCCATGGATCTGACGATCCTGAAAGACGGCAATCGGATCCTGCAGACCAGGATTGCCCCGGGCGCCTTCGGTCCCGCCGTCATCCCGCTCACGCCCGCGGTGGGAGTCTGGGAGGTGCTGGTCACCCGGCTTTTCAAAGGCCGGGAGCTGGAGCGTGTCACATTTACGGTCGAGGAATGAAGTGATGAGAGAGTCCGCGCAGGCCCGACCCCAAACCATCACGCAGCGCAGCTCGCTTTCGGCTGCCATCGTCATGGCCTGCACGGCTGGATCCCGTCTTTTCGGGTACGTGCGCCAGGCGCTTTTCAGCTACTACTTCGGCGCTTCCGGAGCAGCGGACTCGCTGAACGCGGTGTTCAACATCCCCAACAACCTGCGCAAGCTCTTTGCGGAAGGCGCCCTCTCCTCGGCATTCATCCCCACTCTTTCCTCCGCAATCGAGGAAGACCCCTCCGGCGTCCGGCCGCGCCGGCTCGCAAGCAATCTCGCCGGGTTCCTCCTCATCGTTCTGATCCCCCTCGTAGGGCTGAGCATCGCTTTTCCCGGACTCTTCGTGGAGACGCTCCTGAGATTCTCGGATCCGGGAAAGGTAGTGGTGGCGTCCCAGGGCATGCAATGGATGTTCAACTACATCCTGCTCGTCAGCCTCAGCGCCCTGGTCATGGCGGTCCTGAACTCGTATGGCAGGTTCACGGTCCCTGCCTTGAGCCCGCTTCTTTTCACCCTCGCCACTGTCCTGTCCATCGTATTCCTCAACGGCAGGTTCGGAATTCTTTCCATGGGCATCGGGGTTCTGATCGGCGGGGTCCTCCAGCTTGCCGTTCAGCTTCCATCCTTTCGGAGGCTGGGCTTTTCCCTGCGGCCCGACTTCCGTCTCGCGAATCCCGATTTCACCCGCACCATCCAGCTCTGGCTGCCGTACCTGGCATCGGCGTCGATTCCGACGATCACCCAGTTTTTTGCCCAGCTCTTTGCACGCGGGCTCGAAGACGGGAGTGTCTCGGCAATCGTCAACTCGGTGATGTTCCTGCAGATCCCTATCGGGATCTTCACGGCGTCGATCAACACCGTGCTCTTCCCCCGGATGAGCAGGCAGGCGACCCGGGCAGACAGGGACGGACTGCGCGAATCGGTTTCCTATGGAATCGAATCTCTCATCGTTCTGCTGGTTCCCTCGACCGTGCTCCTGTGCCTGTTCGGAAGGGAGATCATCGCAGCCGCGCTGCAACGCGGTCATTTCACGGAGCCGGCAACGCTGATGGCGGCCCGGGCCTTGACCGGCTACGCGGTCGGCCTGGTCTGCATGGGCGTCTACACCTTCCTCCAGCGGCTGTTCTACTCCCTGAAGAGCTTTTCCGTTCCCCTCGTGAGCGCCGCCGTGGTGGCGGTGATCGACATCGCGCTGTCGCTGGTTCTCAAGGAGACGCCGCTTCGCGTCAGCGGCCTCGCATATGCCAACTCCATAGCCTTCACAGCGGGTGTGGCGATGCTCGGCATCGTGGCCCGCCGCAGGCTTGGCGGGATCGGGTTTGCGCGGATAGCAGCCGCGCTGGGGAAGTCGCTTCTCGGCTCGATCCCGATGGCCGCGTTTCTCCTGGCTTTCCTCTCCTGGAAGCCGGATCTCTGGGTGACGGGCGGCAGCATCCGCGGCGTGGCGTGGATCGCGGCGGCAGCGCTGGTCTCGGTGGCTTTGACCCTTGCGGTCTACCTGGTGCTGAAAGTGCCGTTCCTGGCCGATGTGATTGCCAGGAGGCGAAAAGAGTGAAGGCTTGGACCTGGACGCTGGTGCTCCTGGCCATCGGCGCGCGGGTTTTCGCAGCTCCCGATGATTCCCAGGCGGTAGAGCGGGCACGTCAAACGCTTCTCTACGGGATCGACAGCCAGGTCAGCGACGCCCTGGCAGCCCTCCAGAAGTCGTGG
>DATKLB010000011.1:0-17091 GCA_035542615.1 Spirochaetia bacterium
CCGGGATGCCGGACCGAAAGCAGGTGGAGGCGCTGCTGGCGAAGCAGTAACTTTCGGCCAAGCCTCAGAGGCCGTCAGACCCTCAGGCGCTCCGCGGTCTTGCGGTATACGATCTGCTCATTCTCGAAGTCCAGAACGATGTGGCACGACTGAAGGGTCTTGGCGCCGATGATGACTTCTTCCGAGCACTCGTCGAAAACGAAGAACTCATCGTGGAACAGGGCTTCACTGTCGTCAAATCGGAACCCCAGCCCTACGGAATACTTTGCCGCAATCAACTCCCCTGGCCGTGCCGTCTCGAAGACCCATTCCTCAAGGTCTGCCAGAGGAGAAAGTGGCTGCAGCGCCTCCGCAATATCCCGCCGAATGATGGAATAGCTTGCCCCGCTGTCAAAAAGCGCGATGTGACGTTGGCGCGCCCTTGTCCCCACAAGCATGATTTCCTTCTGCAGAATGCTCGCGACGCCCTCCTGCCTGTGGATACAGGGCACTTTGAGCCGCTGCTTCATGGAGACAGTATCCGTACCCGGAGGCGCCGCCGTCAAGGCGGCTCGCGGGTGACCGCTATTTCAAGCTGGCAATCCGTTCCGCCACCGGCTTCTCCCACGGAGTATCTTTCAGCGCCGGAAGGAGCTTCTGGAGGACTTCTTTCTCAGTCGGACTCTTCGCCTGCGCAATGCTGAAGGAGCCGCCCCTGCAAAAATGACAGAGAGATCTGATCTCTCAGAAGAAGAATGGGCGTTTCTTGCAAAGCATGAAGTCGCGGAGTATGTCAGGAATCTGAGGCGCCAATTCAGGCCTGCATAGTGGGCGCTGGCCGCTTCGCCCCTGCCGTGATCTGCGCGCATGAAGACCTGAGGATCAGCGCGGGCCTCATGACGGTCTTGTGCGAGCTCACGTACTTCTTCTCTATGATCTGGATCAGCATGCTCAGCGCGCTCTTGGCCATCTCCAGGGCCGGACAGGAGACGGAGGTCAGGGAGATCAGGCTGGCAAACGGCATGTCACCATAGCCGACCAGGGAGACGTCCCCCGGCACCATGAGGCCGCTTTCCTCCAGCGCCTTCCGGATGCCGAACGCCATCAAGTCGTTGCCGGCGAACATGGCGGTGAACTGCAGGGTCTTCTTTCTCAGTATTTCCTTCATCGCCGCGTACGCACTCTCGGAATCGAAGGAGCACTCGCTGATGGCCTCATCCCTCACGGGAATTCCACACTCGCGGAGCGCCCGCGTATAACCCTTCAACCGCGCCGCTTCGGTGCTGGTGTCGTGGATGCCGCCCATGTAGAGAATGCTGCGGTGTCCCAGGTCAATGAGGTACTTCACGGCGAGGTACGCACCTTCCTCATCGTTGGAGATCACGTAGCTCGGGTCCTCCACGTCGAGAATCCTGTCCAGAAGAACCACGGGAAGGCCGGCGTCTCTCAACTGCTGATACGCCGTTTTCGAATCGCCGGAAGGAACGAAGATCACGCCGTCCAGCGCGGAGTCGAGGATCCGCCTCACGTTGGCCAGCTCGACATCGACGGAGTTCATGGAGTTGAACAGGAGAATGTTGTAGTTGTACGTCTTTGAGATCGCGTCGATGCCGTGCAGCACGACGGAAAAGAACGGATCCAGCACGGTGGGCAGCACGACGGCGATGGTTCGAACGCGGGCAGCGGCGTTCCTGCCGGTCTTTCTGTATTCCAGCTCGCGCATTGCACGCTGCACTCTCTCATAGGTCTGGGGATTGAGCCGGTCCTTGTCGTTCATCGCCCGGGAAATCGTGGAGATGGAAACGCCTGCCTTTTTTGCAACGTCGACAATGCTGGGCTGCCTTTTTTCCTTTTTTGATCCCGATTTCGTTTTCGATTTCGCCATGGCTGCACTATATCACGGCAGTGCTTTCTATGAAAATACTTTCATGAAAATAAAGAAAAAACTTGACAACTAGATGAAAGTGCCTTAGGATTTTTTCACTTTCCAATACGACAGAGGTGTGTATGAAGGGATTCACCCCGCGGGAGCGCGTGGTTGCCGCGCTCGCGCACCGCGAGCCGGACCGTGTCCCCATAGGCTTCGGCTGCCTGCACGACAGCATCCACCTGTTCGGCTACCGAAAGCTGAAGACACTTCTCGGCATCAATGGGGAAGACCGGATCCAGGACCCGTTCCAGCAGAACGTCTACCCGGATCCGCGAATGCTGGAAAGGTTCCAGGCAGACAGCCTGCCCCTGTACGCCCGGCCCGCAAAGCCGTTCGAGATGCGCTACTACACCGAAGGCGGATTCCGCAAGTACAGGGACGAGTGGGGCACCGTCTATCGCCAGCCGCTGGAGAGCGGGATCTGGTTCGACTTCGAGAGCACCATCTGGGCCGGCAAATCGGCAGAAGAAATCAGGAAACACAAGCTGCCCGACCCTGCTGATCCCAGCCGGTTCGAAGGCCTCCGTGCTGAAGCGCAGAGGCTGCTCCGTGAAACGGACAAGGCCATCATCGCCCATGCGCCCACGGGCGGGATCGTGGAGCACTCCTACTGGCTGCGCGGGATGCAGGACTCCTACATGGACATGGCGGCTGACCCGGCCATGGTGGAGCTCGTCGCGGAGCGCGTGGTGGAGTGGCTGGAAGTGTACTGGACGCAGTACATGAAGGAGATCGGGGACCTCGTGCAGGTGGTCCAGATGGGGGATGACCTGGGCGGCCAGGACGGCCCGCTGTTCTCACCCGCCATCTATCGGAAGTACTTCAAGCCGAGAGAGAAGCGTCTCATCGACATCGTCAGAAAGCATTCAAAGGCGAAAATCTACTTCCACAGCTGCGGCGCCATCCGTGAGTACATCCCGGACCTGATCGAGATCGGCGTGGACGCGCTGAACCCGGTGCAGGTCCAGGCGCGGAACATGGACAGCGCCGGGCTGAAAAAGGACTTCGGGAAGGATGTGGGATTCTGGGGCGGCGGAGCGAACCCGGTGGCAATCATGTCCCAGGGAACGCCGAAGGACGTCAGGCGAGAGGTCAAGAAGAGGATCGAAGACCTGGCACCGGGCGGCGGCTTCGTGTTCGCCTCCGTGCACAACATCCAGTCCGATGTCCCGCCAGAGAATGTCGTAGCGTTTTTCGATGCGGCACTGGAATTCGGAAAGTACTAGGAGGTGGTCCATGGAGCGCTGGGCGCTCTGCTATCGGGCAATTCCCGAAAAGAAGCAGGAATACATCAAGGCGCACCGCGAAATCTGGCCGGAGATCACGAAAGGCCTCACGGAGGCGGGCTGCCACGAGCTGACCATCTTCATGCGCGGCAACAACCTGTTCATCTACGCGCTCATCGACGACGTAGCGGAGTTCAACCGGATCCGGGACCGTGACCCGTTCTATCACAAGTGGGACGACTGGATGAAAACGCTGCTGGAGTCTCCGTTCGACGCGGAGGAGCCCGGTCCCTTCGCGGAGATGGAAGAGATCTGGCGGTTTGACGAGGGAACAATTTCCTTCGGGAAATTGAAATAGCTGCGAAGGAGGAACTGTATGAAGAAGCTGGGGATTGCGGTTCTCGTGTGCTTCCTGGTGCTCCTCATGGTGCCAATGGCTGCCATGGGCGCGCCCAAGGGCGGGAAGGTCATCATCGGGGTGGCCCTGGACAACCTGAACGACCCGTTCTGGCTGGGCATCAAGAAAGGCATCGATGACGCGGGGAAGGACCTCAAGGTGGACCTCGTCATCAGGACCGCGGAAGGGGACGCCGTCAAGCAGAACAACCAGATCGACGACATGATCGCCCAGGGCGTTTCCGGCATCGTCTGCGTCTACGTCGACTTCAAGTCCATTCTCCAGGCCGTCAAGGCCTGCAACAAGGCCGGCATTCCGTTCGTGTTCTGCGACCGGACGCTGGACAGCACCGCGGACGCGAAGGTAGCATGGGGCATTGCCACGGACAACTACGCCCTGACGGTGAACGGCTGGAAGTGGATGGCGGACTACGCGCGCAAGAACAAGATGAACCTGAAGGTCCTGGAGCTGGTGGGCAGCCTCTCTGATGAGAACGTTCTCCGCCGCACCGACGGGTTCAAGGAAGTCATGAAGGCGAACTCAGACATCATCAAGCTCGTGCAGCAGGTCCCCACGGAGTGGAACCTGGAGAAGGCGCTGGCCGGCGCGACGAACGCGCTCCAGGCGCACCCTGAGATCAACTGCGTGTTCATGCACTCCGACTACCTGCTCGGCGCCACCATCTCCGCCCTGCGCCAGGCAAACCGGTACAAGAAAATCGGAGAGCCGGGGCACGTCATCGTGATGCCCTACTCCGGCAACAAGGCCGCCATCCAGGCCATGAAGGACGGCTACGTGGAGATGACCTTCGGGATGGACGTCTACAAGGAAGGGTACGATTCGGTGAAGGCCGCGGTCGAGCTGGCCAACGGCAAGACCTACGGCAAGCCCGTTCTGGATGCGGGCTTCATCATCAACAAGGACAATTTCGACCAGACGTCAAAGAGGGCATACGGAACCTTCTAGATGAAGGAATCGACGACCATCGAGCCCGGCGTGAGGCCTCTCACGCCGGGCTCCTCTCTCCAGGCAAAGTCGGCTCCCCGCCCCGCTTCCCTGCGCCGGCAGATAGCCAGCCGCGCGTTCTCCTCCGTGGAGCGGATGTCGATGCTGTTCTTCATCGTCTATTTCCTGTTCTGTGTCCTGTTCGTCAACAAGTTCGCAAATCCCGTCAACCTGCTGAACATGCTCGTGCAGTGCGCGGACCTGATCATCCTGGCCTGCGGAATGACGTTCGTGTTCATGAACGGCGGCATCGATTTTTCCTTGACCGCAACGCTGGCCCTGGGCAGCATCTTCGGCGCGCGGGTCATGACCCTGGGCGGGGATCCCCTGCTCATGACCGTGATCGGCGTCGCCCTCATGCTGGGAATCGGGCTCGGCATCGGCGTCCTGAACGGCCTCACCGTCACGAGGCTGCGGATGCCGTCCTTCATCGCCACCATGGCCACCCAGCTCATCTTTGCCGGGCTTGCGCTGTGGTACACGCAGAGCGCCACCATCGGCGGCCTGCCCCGGCCCTTCCTCCTCATCGGGAGAGGGACCCTGTTCGGCGTGCAGCTCCCGGTCTTCATCATGCTCGCCGTGGTGGCCCTGTCCGCCTTTGTCCTGCACCGAACGGTGCTGGGCCGCTACATCTTCTCCGTGGGAACAAACCACAGGACCTCGCTGATCTCGGGCATTCCGGTCAAGAAAACGATCTTCTCCCTGTTCCTCTTTTCCGGCGGCCTGGCCGCGGTCAGCGGAATCATCATGACATCCAGAAGCGGCGCCGGCATGCCCGCGCTCGGGAAAGGCATGCTCATGGACATCGTGGGCGCGGTGGTCATCGGGGGGACCAGCGTCACCGGGGGCAAGGGCAGCATCCTGGGCACCGCCGTCGGCGCGGCGCTGATCATCGTCCTGAACAACAGCCTGAACCTGCTGGGCATCGAGTGGTTCATCATCAACGCGCTCAAGGGCGTGATGATCGTCGCGGTGGCGCTGCTCGGCGTCCTGCTCAGCACGAACGACCGGTAGAGACATGCAGCAGCCAGCAGCGGACGCGCCCGTCCTTGAACTGAAAAAGCTCAACAAGAGTTTTTCCGGGGTCCAGGTATTGAAGGACATCAACCTCACGCTGAAGCGCAAAGGCTCAGTGCTTGGGCTCGTGGGGGAAAACGGCGCCGGGAAGTCCACCATGATGAACATCCTGGGCGGCGTGCTCCAGAGGGACAGCGGGGAAATCCTGCTGGACGGCGCGCCGTTCAATCCGAGGAGCGCCGTGGATGCCGACCAGGCCGGAATCGCGCTCATCCACCAGGAACTGAACCTGTTCCTGAACATGACAATCGCAGAAAACCTCTACCTGAACGGCGCGCCCGGGACGAGGCTCGGCCTTCTCTCCTACAGGACCATGAATGCCGAGGCGCGGAAGGTTCTTCAGCGCATCGGCATCGACGTTGCTCCCGGCACGATGATGGATGAGCTGTCCATGGGCATCCGGCAGATGGTGGAGATTGCCAAGGCCCTTTCACAGAAAGCGCGCATCGTCGTTTTCGACGAGCCGACCACCTCCCTCTCCACCAAGGAAAAGAAGGACCTCTTCTCCATCATCCGGGAGCTCTCCCGCAGCGGCATCTCCATGATCTACATCTCCCACACGCTGGACGACGTGCTCTCGCTGTGTGAGGAGGTGGCTGTCATCCGGGACGGGGCCATCATGGGCCAGTCTCCGATCTCGGAGATGAACAAGGGAAAGATGATCTCCATGATGGTCGGGCGGAAGCTCGATCAGCTCTTTCCTTTTGCGGAAAAGAAGCCGGCGGAGGTCAGGCTCAGCGTGGAGGACCTGTGCCAGGGAAAGACCCTGCGGCACGTCTCCTTCTCCCTGAGGAGCGGGGAAATCGCCGGCCTGTTCGGCCTCATGGGCGCGGGCAGGAGCGAGCTTGCCCGCGCCATCTACGGCGTGGATCCCATCGAAAGGGGAAAGATTCTTTTCAAGAACAGGCCCGTTGAGCACCCGACGCCTTCGTGGTGGATCGAAAACGGAATGGCATACATCACGGAGAACCGTCGTGAAGAAGGTCTCCTGATGCCCAAGAGCGTCAAGGAGAACCTTGTCCTGGCGAGCCTGCAGAGGATGGCGCGCACCTTCGGGGCGGTGGACACGAAGGCTGAAGAGAAGTACAGCGACCAGGCCATTGAGCGGCTGGACATCAAGACCTACGACAAGGCGCGGCAGCTTGCGCGGATGCTCTCCGGAGGCAATCAGCAGAAAGTGGTTATCGGAAAGTGGCTGCTGACGAAGCCGGAAGTGTTCATCGTGGACGAGCCGACCCGCGGCGTGGACGTCGGGGCCAAGCTCGAGATCTACACGCACCTGAACGCCCTTGCGCGGGAAGGCTCCGCCATCCTGTTCATCTCCTCCGAGATGGAGGAGCTGATCGGCGTGTGTGACCGGATCATGGTGATGTGCAGCGGGGAGATCACCGGAGAGCTGCAACGGGAAGAGTTCAGCCAGGAGAAGCTGCTGACCCTGGCCATCAGGAGCGCCACGCATGAGCACGCTGCGGCTGACTAGAGAGTCGATCTCCACCAGCTTCTACAAGTACGGACTGTTCATCGTCTTCATCGCGCTGGTCATGACGTTTTCCGTGTTCAACCGCAACTTCCTCAGCGGCGCGAATGCGTCCAACCTGCTCCGCCAGACCGCCTCCACCGGCATTGCGGCCGCCGGGCTCGTTTTTGTCCTGGTCTCCGGCGGAATCGATATTTCGATGGGCTCCACCATCTTCCTCTCATCCGTGATTGTGACGACGCTTGCCAACCAGGGCATGGGAGTGCCCGGCGCATTCGTGGTTGCTCTTGCCTGCGGGATGCTCGTGGGCATCATCAACGGGTTCTTCGTGTCCGTGCTGAGGGTCGTTCCCCTGATCGTGACCCTTGCCACCCTGTACGTCGTCCGCGGCGTGGCGCTGGCACTAACGGGGACGCAGTCGCTTTTCTTCTTCAACAAGGTTGCGGACTTCGTGGCGTACACGAGCCTTTTCGGAGTCGTGCCGGTCGTGGTCCTCATCATGGCGATCACGCTGTTCCTGGTGCAGGTCGTCCTGAGCCGCACGCTGTTCGGGCGCCAGCTCTTTGCCATTGGCAACAACGCCAACGGCGCGCGCGTCATGGGCATCAAGGTGCGGCGGAACATCTTCCTGACCTACGTCATCTCCGGCGCGCTTGCGGGGCTGGCCGGGCTGGTCTCCGGCGCCCAGGTCGGCGCCATCACGCCCACCTTCGCGGAAGGCCAGGAGTTCATCATCATCACGGCCGCCATCCTGGGCGGGGTGAGCTTGTTCGGCGGCAAGGGCTCGGCGTTCCCGGGAGCGTTTGTCGGCGTGCTGATCGTCATGTGCATAGAGAACGGACTCGTCATGGCCGGCGCCAACATGTACTTCTACACAATCGTGCGCGGAGTCGTGATCTTTTTCGCCGTGATGATCGACTGCATGAGAAACAAGGGCGAATTGCGATGACCGCCGCGGCCGGAACAGAGCGGGCCAGCGTCGGCATCGATCTTGGCGCAAGCAAGGCGAACATAGGCGTGCTGGATGACTCTGGGACGATTCTCGCCAAGGCCCGGCTGGATATCCGAGCGCGCAAAAGAGACACCAGCGGGACCGCGGAGCTGATCTGCGCGGAAGCGGCGCGGATCATGGCGGAGGCAGGTGTCGGCCCGGCGGACGTCGGCTTCATCGGCATGGGAGTCCCCGGCACCATCGACCCCAACGCCAACTTGATCGTCTTTGCCCCGAACCTCGGGTGGCGCGACGTGAGCGTGGATTCGGTCTTCGAGAAGCTGCTGGGCCGGCGGCCCGTGCTGGTCCAGGACGCACGGGCGGCTGCCTTGGCGGAGTACCTGCAGGGAGCGGGCGTTGGCGCCCAGGTCGCTGTCTGCCTGACCCTCGGGACGGGGATCGGCTGCGGCATCATCATGGGAGGCAGGATCTACGGCGGGGCATTCAACACGGCCGGAGAGATCGGGCATGTCGTGGTGGAGCAGGATGGCGAGCCGTGTCAGTGCGGGCAGCGCGGGTGCCTTGAAGCCTACGCGTCGGGGACTGCCATTGTGCGGGCCGCCAGGAACGTGGAGGCCTGGAGTGGCCGCGGCTCCATCGACAAGGCGGAGGTGGTATTCGAAAGGGCGGCTGCAGGAGACCTGGAGGCCCGCCGGATCATTGACCGGGCAGTGCGGTACCTGGGCATGGGCATTGTCAGCATCGTCAACATGCTCTCCCCGGACGTGGTGATCATCAGCGGCGGGATGTGCGAACAGGAGGCGCTGCTCGTCTCGCCTGTGCGGGAGTATGTCACGCGGCGCGCCTATGGGGCGGCCGTTCGGCCCGGCGCTTTCCGGCTGGAGAAGGCGCGGCTTGGTGAGGACGCCCCCATGATCGGCGCGGCACTTCTGTACCACGGCTTGAACGACCGGGCCTGAAGGAATCCAATGTCGCGTCTTTTCATTGACACGCCGTATCTCGTCTTCCAGAACCACGACACGCAGAACGACGCGCCGCTTCAGGCAAGCGACCAGGAGATCCGCCTCCTGCGCGGGCTGGGAAAGCAGTACGCGGAAATTGCCTCCAATCCCATGAACGCCCGGCGCATGCAGGAGTGGGGGCGGCTGAACGACCTGGAGCCGAGCCGCCCGCTGATCTGGATGAACGAGATCTGCTGGAACGAGATGAACGTGAATGACGAGCTCACGATGCGCACGACCGGCGAGGTCTGCCAGCGCATCGAGACGATGCTGCGCCGGACCATCTACCAGTGGAACCACATGCAGGGAGACATGGTGGTTGAAGCGGTGGTCCCCTCTCCCCAGATCCTGCGCAACTCTGGCTTCGGCATCCAGGTCCAGGCGGACGTCATTGAAACGGAGAAAGACAGGGAGATAGCATCCCGGCACTTCCATAATCAGTTCGAGACCGACGACGACATTGAGAAGATCAAGGATCCGATTATCGAGATAGACCAGGAGCGGACGCGGGAGTTCCGCGAGTTTTATGCCCGGGTCTTTGACGGAATTCTCCCCGTGGAGACGCGGGGGTGCACGGGCTTCTGGTTCGCCCCCTGGGACGACATCGTTTTCTGGATGAACGCGGACAACGTGCTCATGGGCCTCGTGGACCGGCCGGAGTTCATGCATCGGCTGATAGCCCGGCTCTGCCAGGCGTACCTCAAGGGCCTTGATCAGTTTGAGTCCCAGAACCTGCTGGCAAGCAACCACGCGAACGTGCGGATCGGGTCGGGCGGGTACGGGTACACGGACGCGCAGTCGGGGAGCTGCCGTGAAGGCGGGAGCGTGATGACCGCGGACATCTGGGGATCCTCCACCGCCCAGATTTTCGGTTCAGTCTCTCCAGCGATGCACAAGGAGTTCGGGATCGACTATGAGCTTGCGTGGCTGAAGCGGTTCAAGCTCACTTACTACGGCTGCTGCGAGCCCTTGCACAACAAGATCGGGATCCTGGAAGCCATCCCGAACCTCCGGAAGATCTCCATCAGCCCCTGGGCAAAGGTCGAGCCCGGGGCGGAGCTGATGCGCGGCAGGTACGTCATGTCCCTGAAGCCGCGGCCCGCGGTCCTGGCGGGCATGTCGTTCAACGCGAAAGACGTGCGAGACGAGCTGCGCGGCAAGCTGCGGGCGGCAAAAGGCTGCAACGTGGAGATCATCCTGAAGGACATCAGCACCGTGGCGCACGAGCCGTGGCGGCTGTGGGAGTGGACCCGCGTGGCCACGGAGACGGCACGGGAGTTCGGGTAGCCCGCTGGCGCGATCCCCACCGGGGACCTTATTTGCGCGAGTGAATCTGTTCGCCCCAGGGGCCTACGATCTTGAGAGCTCTTGCCTTGTCGTTCTCCATGAGAAACTCAAGGACAATGTCCGAGAATCGGGCGATGCGGAATTTGAGGCCCGTGTAGGGTATCATCCTGTCTTCCGGCTGCCCAATGACAATGAAGTAGAGGTTTCCGTCTTCCTTCAGCGTCACCTGAAACGGAAATCCATCCGGAGTCTGATACGTGCCGGCAAGATTCGGGAGAATCCTGCTGTCGGGAGATTCGGGCTTTCTGGTGAAAACCACCTCCGCCTCGTCCAGTGACATCACAGCCCTGTCAACCATGCCTTGCGGATCGGTGATGAAGTTCACTGTCCACTTGCCCTTCAGCTCGTCGTCAGGAGTATCGAAGCGGTCATAGTGGAAATGGTTCAAGGGAAGCTGGACCTTGTGGAACTCGAACTGGAGCTGTTTCTTGTCGAAAGTGATCTTCATCTCGCCGTAGGCGGGATGTTCGTACACGGCCGCGAAGTCCTTGAGGGCATGAGAAGGATGAGTGTCGGGGACCCGGTCAGCGCCAGCCCTGGCGCGCGCTTCAGTCCCCGCTTGTTTTGCTTTCTTCACGATCTCCAGCCATCGCTCGCTCCAGGGAGTCTGGTCCATGCCAAGGACGCGCTCGTACACGTTGTTGCTCACGACATCGGGGAGGCAGGCGCAATGATTGCCGATCACGAAGACGATCACCCCGATCCGCTCTTTCGGCATGAAGGACACCTGCGAGTAGCTCCCGTCGATGCCGCCTCCGTGGAACGTCAATAGGTGCCCGCGATACGAGGCACAGATGCGGCCCAGGCAGCCCGCGGCATTGAGAAGCTCCCACCAACCTCTGGCCTCAACCCCTGCATTCGGCACCGCGACCGCCGGCTCCAATGTCGCCTTCAGCACGGTCGAAGGTATGACTTGTCTGCCGCCGTACATGCCGTCGCTCATCAGGGCGATCAGCCAATGAGACAGATCCAGAATGTTTGAAATGACGGCCCCGGCCGGCGCCAGGCCCCCAGCATCTTCGTAGTAGGGGATTTTGTGGATCTCTGTTGAGTCCCGCTTTTCGGTGAAGAGCACAGGGTAGTCTTCTTGCTTGATCATCTCCGCGATGGAGTAGACCGTGGCGTTCATGTCCAGGGGCTTCAGGATCACGTCGCGCACGAACTCCTCCCAGGTCTTTCCGGATTGCAGCTCGATCAGGTATCCCACGGCGGCATACATCAGGTTGTTGTAGAGCAACATCTGCCTCAAGGGTTGGCGCGGCTCCAGGTACTTGATCCGCTCGAACATCTCTTTTCGGGTGACGCTGGACTTGTACCAGATATTGTCGTGCCGGGTAATGCCGGTGCGGTGCGCCAGCATGTCACGGAGGGTGACGTTGTTGTTCAACTGGTCGTTGTAAAACCGGATCGCGGGCACAGAGTCGCGAATGGGCCTGTCCCAGCTCAGCTTTCCTTCCTCCACCAGCATGCCGGCAGCCACCGCGGTGAAAAGCTTCGTGTTGGAGGCAATTTGAAACAGGGTATGGGGAGTGAAGGGCAGCTTCTTCTCGTAATCCCGATAGCCGTATCCCCTGGCAAAGACGAGCTCGTCACCCTGGACAATGCCCACTCCGATCCCGGGCGCATTCCAATCCTTGAGGATCCCGCCCATGTACGCATTGAAGGGCGCGTCAAACTCCTGGATCTTGTCGGTGAACAGGTTCTTCATGGACGTTCTCCTTGAACAATTCTTCCTGGTGGGTGCCGGGCAGGCTGCGCGACTTTCCTGAATCATACACCTTCGGTCAAACTCTACCTCGATTTGCCGCCGCCGGGAGGCGTGCGGCTCTCGTTGAAGTACTTCTCGCTCCGGTACCGCAGCCAGACCCGAAGCGCCTGCGGGATTTTCTCTTTTTCTTCTTTCGAGAGAGTCTCATAGAGTCGGAGCGCCCGCTCGCGTTCCGTTCGGCATGCCGAGTTCCTGTGTGCGTCCCAGTAGCTGCGCGCCAGCCGGATTCGGCGGCAGACTTCCTTGATCAGGGCCTCGCCCTTGAGGTCTTCCGATCCGCGGTACTTCTTCATCTTTTCAAGCTCCCGGGACACCTAACCCTTGACAACGCGGATGCTTGATCTATCATGGAAACACAACATCAGAGACAGTCCTTCTAGCAATAATTCTGTCTAAAAGGGAAAGTTACCATGGTTCTCCTGACATTCAAATCGGCCAAGCCCTTGGCCTGGCAACACCCATGACTGATTCAAATGAATGTCTTTTGAAAACCGTCGGCATATGCAAGGAGTTTTCGTCCGTCCAGGTTCTCAAAGACATCAACATCGAAGTCCTCAGGGGGGAGATTCTCGGCATCATCGGGGAGAATGGAGCCGGCAAATCCACCCTCATGAAGATCTTCAGCGGAATCTACACTCCCACGACCGGTGAGATCAGATTCGAAGGAGAGAAAGTCTCCATTCCCGACCCTTTGAGCGCCAAGAGACTTGGAATCAGCATACTCCCCCAGGAGTTCAATCTCGTCAACGACCTCGCGGTCTATGACAACATCTTTCTCGGCTCCGAGATTAAAAAAAGGTCTGGGCTTCTCGACAAGAAGCGGATGATGGAACGGACGACGCGGCTGCTGAGAGAGCTGGAGGTGGAGATCAAGCCCGATGAGAAGCTCGAGAAACTGAGCACGGCCCAGAAGCAGATGGTGGAGATCTGCAAAGCGGTCGCCATGGACGCCCGGCTGCTCATCATGGACGAGCCCACCACGGTCCTGACCCGGTACGAGATCGACATCCTCTTCAACCTGATGCGTCGGCTGAGGGAGCAGGGAACCACGATCATCTACATCTCCCACAAGCTGAGGGAAGTGAAGGCCATCTGCAGCAGGGTCGTGGTGCTGCGCGACGGGGAGGTTGTGCACACGGAAATGACAGAGAAAATCTCGGAGCTGGAGATGGCCCAGCGCATGGTGGGGCGCGAGCTGAGCCAGGTCTTTCCGGAGAGAAAGACGCCGACGCCCGAGGTGATATTCGAAGTCAGGAACCTGTCAGTACCGGGGATGCTCCACGACGTGAGCTTCCAGCTGCACAAGGGCGAGATCCTGGGTTTCGCCGGACTCGTCGACGCCAGGCGAACCGAGCTGGGAGAAGCGATCTTCGGGGTCCGCAAGCGCTCTTCCGGAAGGATCCTCATGGAGGGAGCGGAGATCGACATCCGCAGTCCCCAGGAGGCTGTGCGGTACGGCATCGACTACCTGTCAGACGACAGGCAGGGATCCGGCATCCTGACGAGCTTCTCCGTGACGCAGAACATCACCCTCGTTTCGCTTTTCGCGTATTGCGCTTCCTTCCTCAAAGTCATCATGAGAAAAAACGAGGACGCAGCATCTCTGCGTCACAAAGAGCGCTTCAACATCAAGGCGCCGTCTCTCAACGTCAGGCTCGAGTACCTGAGCGGCGGCAACCAGCAGAAGGTGTCTCTGGCAAAGAGCATCGATCCGGCCCCCAAGGTGCTCATCGCCAACGAGCCTACCCGCGGAGTCGATGTCGCCGCGAAGCACGAGATCTACCGCTTCATTAATTCCCTTGCCCAGACCGGGCTTTCCTGCATCTTCATCTCCTCCGAGCAGGAGGAAATCATAGGGATGTGTCACCGGGTCATCGTGATGAAGGAAGGAAGGATCATGGGAACGGTTGAAGGCCGTGACATCAACGAAGAGCAGATCATGTTCCTTGCGACCGGGGTGCACGCGGGAGCTGCGCGGACATGAAAACACACACCTTGGCGCTCCTGGGAAAAATCCAGTACGAGAAGGTCGCCCCCTTCGTGGCGCTGGCGGTCCTGTTTGTCGCCTCCTCGGTCCTTAGCCCCTACTTCCTGCAGATACAGAACCTGCTGAACATACTCCGCCAGGTCTCCTATACCGGGATGATAGCCCTGGGCATGACCTTCGTGATCATCGGCGGCGGAATCGATCTCTCCGTGGGATCACTTGCCGCTTTCAATGCGTCCATGGGCATCCTCTTCCTGAATTACCTGATGGGCCCGCTCGGCAACGAGTACCTGGCCATGGCGGGAGGCATCCTGGCGGCGCTTCTCCTGGGCGCGTTTTCCGGGGCGCTGAACGGCTTCCTGATCACGAAGGGGAAGATCGCCCCCTTTATCGTCACTCTCGGCTCCATGGCGATCTTCCGCTCCTTGGCGCTGTTCATCGGGAGCGCCGGGGAGATTCGCTCCGTGAGCAACTACTATGGGACCTTCGGCATGGAGTCAATCCTGTTCGTGCCCGTCCCCGTGTTCGCAATGGTCATCCTCACGGTCCTCCTGAGCCTTGTGCTCAACAACACCGCCTACGGACGCTACCTGTGCGCCGTGGGGTCCAACCTGCGGGTGGCGGTGTTCTCAGCGATCAAGGTCAACAAGATCAAGTTCATCACCTACACCCTGTGCGGTCTCATCACGAGCGTCTCCGCGGTCATGCTATCCTCACGGTTCAATGCCGTGAGCACGTCCAACCTGGGCATGGGCTTCGAGCTGGACGCCATAGCCGCGGTCATCATTGGAGGCACACCGCTGACGGGCGGCAGGGGAACGGTGTGGGGAACGGTCATGGGTGCCATCATTCTGGGCATCATCAACAACATGCTCAACATGCTCGGCGTGTCCCCCTACCTGCAGGGAACGGTCAAGGGCCTGGTGATCATCGGCGCCGTGTACATTCAGGCCCAGAAATCATGAAGAAGCAGAGACTTGCCTTCAGGCCACGGGGTCCGCCGCGCCAACCAAGGCGCCTCTGAGAATACATTTCTTCAGAAGGAGAAAGCCATGAAAAGATTGATGTTCATCGTCCTGGCGATTGTTATGGTAGCCCCAGCTTCATTTGCGCAGAAAGAGAAGTACCTGAAAATCGGCTATTCGATGCCCGCGGCGACCGCCGGCTACATGGCCAGGGCCATCTACTGGGCGAAGAAGGGTATGGCGGACTGGAAGGCGAAGGACAAGAACCTGGAGTTCCTGTACGTCAACGCGGAGAACGTGACCAAGCAGGCCAACGATATCGAGGACCTGATGGCCAAGGGGATCAACGTGCTCATCGTCTGGCCCTATGACGCTTCTGTCACCTCGGTCATCGAAAAGGCCTGGAAGGCGGGGATCTACACGGTGGTCATGGACCGCGGTACTTCCAAGGTCTGCTACGACACGTACCTCTCCAACGACGATGAAGGCTACACAAGAGAAGGCACGGAGTGGCTCAGCAAGCAGCTCAACTACAAGGGCAACATCGTGCTCATCGAAGGCATTCCCTGCCCGATCAACACGGTCCGCATCGAGACCATCAAGAAGACCGCCGCACAGTACCCCGGGATGAAGATTCTGGACTCCCAGCCCGGCAACTGGCGGAAGGACGAGGCTCTGAAGGTCATGGAGAACTACCTTCAGAAGTACAAGGCTATCGACGCCGTGTACACGGCTGACGACGACATGATGCTCGGAGCTCTCCAGGCCTACAAGGAATCCGGAAGAAAGGACATCAAGTACTTCCTTGGGGGGGCCTGTGACAAGAACGTGATCAAGATGATCATGGACGGCAAGGAGCCCCTTGTGCAGGCGAACGTGACCTACCCGCCCGACCAATGCGCAACCGTGGTCGGTGTGGCTATCCAAGGCGCGCGCGGAAAGAACTTCCAGGGCTTCTATCAGAAGAAGATCCCGGTCCGCATCATCCTGGCCGCCGAGCTGGTCACCCGGCAGAACGCTGCTTCCTACTACTTCCCGGACGAGCCGTGAAATGAAAAAAGGCCGCCTCGGCGCAGGGACGACGAGGCGGCCTGGCTTTCAGCTCAGGATGCCAGCAACTTCTTGACTCTTTCAGCAGCTTCGTTGGTGCCCTCACCCGGCGCTTGTTCTATCGCCACCTTCAGAGCCGTTTCAAGAACCTTGTTCTTTTCTTCCTTCGTGAAACCTTTCCTGTCCATGATTTCAAAGAGTCTCGCGAGCTCCATCCACGCCGCGAGAAAATCCTGCGCTACTCTCTGCAGGATAAACACTTCCTGAATTGCATAGTCCGAATACTTCATTCTCCCCTCCCAGGTTGAATGCCAGCTTCAGTCGTTACAATACGACAGGAAGGGGCACGCGCGCAACCCGGGTTTTGAATAGCGCACCCATTGCTTATGCTCCAGGAGATGTCTATTTTTCGATAGCACTCATCAAATCCAGCGATCAAAAGCCAAGGAGGCGTCTTGTTATGAAAATCCTCGTCATCGGAGCGACGGGCACCATCGGCAAGGCGGTTGCGGACGCTCTTGCTCAGCGCGGGCACAAGGTCATAGGCGCATCTCGCAAGTCCGCGGCTCGAGTTGATATCGAGGATGCAACCACCCTCAAAGCGTTCTTCGATGGGAAGAAAGATGTTGATGCGGTTGTCTGTTGCGCAGGCGGCGCGGGGTGGGGCCCGCTCGGGAACCTTACCGATGACGATTTCGCTCTTTCCCTCCGCTACAAGCTGATGGGCCAGGTCAATGTCGTTCGGGTGGCGAAGGACAAGGTGAAAGACGGAGGGTCTATCACGGTGACAAGCGGCATTCTGGCAACCAAGCCGATGCCGGGAAGTGCCGCGGTCTCTTTGGTGAACGCAGGCCTGGAGGGATTCGTGCGAGCCGCTGGACTGGAGATGACGCGCGGGGTGCGCGTCAACGTCGTGAGCCCGCCCTGGGT
>DATKLB010000012.1:0-4857 GCA_035542615.1 Spirochaetia bacterium
GCCTGACCCGCCATTTTCGGCGGTTCAAGCTGAAAGGGATTGTGGACGTTTCTATCCTTTTCGGGCACTATTCAGCAATCGGGCAGGCTTGCTGGCAGCCCGAATGGAGGTCCTCTTGCGGATTTTGCTCGTTTCTCCCAGTCGTGACCCTGAGAAAAAGGTCACGAGCGGATTCAAGTTCTCGCAATTGACTCTGCCCGTGCTGGCTTCCCTCACACCCCCTGACGTCGAGGTAAGCGCGATCGACGAGGAAATTGCCGACATCGACTTCTCACGCTCCTTCGACCTGGTCGGCATTACCTGCATGACCGCCACGGCACGGAGATCGTACGAGCTGTCCGATCTCTTTCGAGCGCGGGGTGCCACCGTGGTCCTTGGCGGAATTCATCCCACGGTCGTTCCGCAGGAGGCCATCGCGCATGCAGATGCCGTGGTCATCGGCGAGGCGGAGGGCTGCTGGGGCACCCTGATCGAGGACTACCGCCAGGGTCGCCTGCAGCGGTTTTACCGCAGCGAGTTTCCGGACCTCAACGACGCACCGCTCCCGCGCCGCGATCTGGGCCTCGACAAAACCGTTTTCAACGCCGTCGGGTTGGAGACCACCCGAGGGTGTCCCTACAACTGTGAGTTCTGCTCGGTGACGGATTTCTACGGACCAAAAATCCGGCATCGATCCGTGCCGAACGTGATTGAGGACGTCGGGCGATCCGGCTCGAAGGTCTTCATGATCACGGACGACAACGTCACCGGTCACTCCGCGTACTCGCGGGAGCTGTTCCAGGCCCTTGCGCCGCTCGGTATCACCTGGGTCGGACAGAGCTCCATCAAGCTGGCTCAGAACCGGGAGCTTCTCGAGCTGTGCCAGAAGTCCGGCTGCAAGGCCCTTTTCTTCGGTCTTGAATCGGTCTCGACCAGCGGGATGCAGAGCCTGCGCAAAGCCTACAATTCCATCGAGGAGACCGAGGAGGCGATCAGAATCATCCAGGACCATGGAATCGCGTTCCACCCCTCGATTGTCCTCGGCCTGGACACCGATACTCCGGCGATCTTCGACGACACCCTGGAGTTCCTCAACCGCAACCGCATCCCGTCAGTCACCCTGAACCTCATGACTCCGTACCCCGGCACGCGGATTCACCAGAGGCTTACGGAAGAAGGGCGCCTCATCTCGAACGACTGGTACTACTACGACCACAAGTGCGTCGTTTTTCGGCCGAAGAACATGAGCCCGGAAGAGCTGCAGGAGGGGTATCGTCACGTCCTGAAAAGTTTCTACTCGCTCTCAGGAATCGCTCGGCATTTCGGCTGGTCACTGGGGATGACGCCGTTGGTCCCCATGCGCATTCTTTTCTTCCTTCTCTGGAACCTCGCAAATCGAGGATTTGTCAGGGAGATCGACCGCGTGCCCGTCATCCCGCCGGAAGCAACATCAAGCGATTATCCTGCGAGTACACGAGCACCGTGCCGCTTATCGGTCAGCGAGAACGCCTGAAAACAGGCACTTGACTTTTCCGGGTTTCCGATACATAGACTGTCTATGCTCGATCCAGTGGTTCTGGGGATCGACATTGGTTCAGTCTGCATCTCCCTGGCGGTGATCGATCCCGGTGGGGAGACCCGAAAAACCGACTACCGCTTCCACAAAGGAAAAGTGCGGGAGACCCTTCGTTCCATGCTCGAGGAGCTGGGGGCTATCCAGGTCTCAGGGATCGCGTGCACCTCCTGCAGCCCCACGATGATCCTGGGCGCCCACGTTTTCGACACCCAGGTCTCCCTTATTACGTCTTGCCGCCGCCGGCTCCCCGGCCTGCGTTCCATCGTTTTCGTGGGGGGCGAGAAGTTCGGCCTCATTCGTTTCGATCACAAGGGGATCTATCGCGGTGCGCGGTCCAACTCGTCATGCGCTGCTGGCACGGGAAGCTTCCTCGACCAGCAGGCGCGCCGGCTGAGCTTTCCCGGAATCGAGGAGCTGGTGCGTCGCGCGCTTGCAAGCACCACCGCGCCCCCGAGAATCTCAACCCGCTGCGCTGTGTTTGCCCGCACGGATCTCGTTCACGCCCAACAGTCGGGCTTCAACCTGGAGGAGATCTGCGACGGGCTGTGTCGCGGGCTCTCGCAGAACATCGCAGACACCCTGCTGGGCGGAGAAAAGCCTGAAGGGCCTGTCGTCTTTGCCGGCGGGGTTGCGCTGAACGCTTCGGTGCGCGGGCATCTTGAACAGATAATCGGAGTGACTTTGCACTGTCCCTCCGACGCCCCTCTGCTCGGCGCCGTCGGCGCCGCCCTTTGCCTGCTGGAGCAGGGTGAGGCATCACAAGCCCGCCTTCTTTCTGCGGATGAAGTTCTGACCTCCCGCATCGAAAAAAAGGAGTACTTCTTCCCAGCCTTGAATTGCGAAAAGCTCGAAGATGCATCCGCGGCCTCGGAAGAGCGCTTTCAATTCTGCGACGGGAGATTCTCAACCCGTCATCCGGTGGAAGTCGATGTCTATGTTTCACCAGGAGGCGGGGGAGAAATCGAGGCATACCTCGGGATGGACGTCGGCTCCACTTCGACCAAGGCGATCATCATCGACATGGCGCGCACTCCGATGGCAGGCTTCTACACTCGAACACTCGGCTCGCCGCTCACTGCCGTCCAGGCCATCTGCGAGGCCATCGAAGGCTGGCAGGAGAAAGCTGGCGTCGCGTTTCGCTTTCGCGGCACCGGAACCACTGGCGCGGGAAGGAAGTTCATCGGGTCCATCATCAAGGCGGATCTCGTGATGAATGAGATCACCGCCCATGCCCGCGCCGCATACGAACTGGACCCCGGCATCGACACGATCATCGAGATCGGCGGTCAGGACGCGAAGTTCACCACGATGCGCGACGGCATGGTCACCTTCTCCCACATGAACACCGTCTGCGCTGCCGGCACGGGCAGCTTCCTGGAGGAGCAGGCGAACCGGCTGGGATGCGACCTTGCCGATTATTCGCGCAGAGTACAGGGAGCGCGAGCACCGCTTTCCAGCGATCGGTGCGCCGTGTTCATGGAGCGGGACATCAACAATTTCCTCGCGCAGGGCTTCTCGACGGAAGAGATCCTCGCGGCCGCCCTGTACAGCGTGCGGGAGAACTATCTCACGAAGGTGGCCCGGGGCGCGGCGGTCGGCGAGAGGATCGCCTTCCAGGGAGCGACAGCCCGCAACGCGGCCCTGGTGGAGGCCTTCCGCCAGGGGCTCGGGAAACCGATCCTGGTGTCGCGCTACTGCCACCTCACCGGCGCCTTTGGAGTTGCCCTCCGGTTGGCTGAAGAGGAGCGAAGCGGGTCGACATTCGTCGGCCTGGAGGCGCTGCGCGCAGATATCCCCGTGCGTGCGGAGACCTGCGAGCTGTGCGGGAACCATTGCAGACTACGAGTTGCAACCGTTGCCGGAGAAACAGTTGCGTACGGCTTCCTGTGCGGCCGGGACTACGATGTGACCCGGTATGTCGCCCGGGACCGTTCGGGCTTCAACCTGCGAAAGGAACGCAGCAGGGCATTTGCCGCGGCGCTCGGCATCACGAAGCCCAGGCGCCACCACCGCGAAGCCGAGGATCCCGGCGCGTCCGCTGCAACCAGGCCGTTGATCGGAATCCCCGCGACCCTGGGGCTCTACGGTCAACTCCCTCTCTGGAAGAGCTTCTTCACACAGTTGGGCATCTCCTTCGTGACTTCCGAGGACTTCGACGCCGGCATCGACGTCGGCCGCGAAGTCCAGGGAGCCGAGTTCTGCGCTCCCCTCGCCTCTCTTCACGGACACGTGAAGCACCTCCGCGACAAGGCTGACTGGATCTTCCTCCCCGTCCTCCTGGAAGAAAGCAGGCCAGAGTCGAAAGACCCCCGGGTGTACTGCTACTACACGCAGTTCAGCTCCGCTCTCGCCTCGGGTGCTGGGGACGCGCAGCTTCGCGAGCGCTGCCTCATGCCACAGGCGAGCTGGAGCCGGTGGAGAGAACGAACGAAGCGCGAGCTCCACGACTGCCTGCTGCGCGCTGGGCAGACGCATCTCACGCGCCCCGCGGTGTCCCGCGCCTTCGAGGAGGCCAGCGCAGGTTTCGACCATGGCCTTCTCCTTCTCCAGCAGCGCTTCCGCGAAGAGATGGCCGCGAGCGACGAGCCTGCCGTGGTCCTGCTCGGTCGCCCCTACAACGCACTGTCCCCAGAGATGAGCAAGGGAATCCCCGAGATGTTCGGCGCGCTGGGGATGAAGACCTTTTACCAGGACATGGTCCCGTACGGTCCGCAGGACGTCGAGAGGATTGCACCCCTCCTTGGCATGGCCCACTGGCTGCACGCGGCCAGGATCATGGAGGTGGCCTGCGTCGTGGCGGACACGCCAAACCTCTACCCGGTGTTCATCACATCCTTCAAGTGCTCCCCGGACAGCTTCGCCATCGAATACTTCAAGCGCATCCTGGATGCCCGGGAGAAGCCCTACCTCATCCTCCAGCTGGACGATCACGATTCCACCCTTGGCTACGAGACGCGCATCGAGGCGGGGGTGGAGTCGTTCCGCAACCACGCGCGGCGGGTCTCGCGCAGCGCTCCGGAACGCTCCCCACCGCGCAGGATGCTGCCCGTGGTGCCGCGTGCGCTGACGAAGCTCGGCAACAGGACGCTGCTGTATCCCAACTGGGACCCGCTGGTAAATCCTCTCCTCGTTGCGAACCTCCGCCGGGAAGGCATCGACGCCCGCCTGCTCGAGGAAGACTCGATGGTCATCAGGAAAGCCATGCGGCACAACACCGGCCAGTGCCTCCCCCTGAACATCATCGCACAGGAGACGATTGACAAGGTCAGGGCGAGCGGCCTCGACCCTGCGCGCACGGCCGT
>DATKLB010000013.1:0-5962 GCA_035542615.1 Spirochaetia bacterium
TCGAGGTGCCCGTGTCCAAGGCGTCCTGCAACCAGCGCCGCGGCAGGGCGGGCAGGACGGCTCCGGGGGTGTGCTACCGCATGTACACGCACAAGGACTACGACTCCCGGCCCATGTACACCGTGGAAGAGATCAAGAGGACCGACCTTTCGGAAGTCGTCCTGCGCATGGCCGAGCTGGGCGTTCGGGATTTCGAAGCCTTCGATTTTCTCTCCCCCCCGGAGGAGGAAGGAATCCGCGCTGCCGTGGAGACCCTGCGTCTCCTGGATGCACTCGATGAGGACCGCATCCTGACGGAGACGGGGAGGCTGATGTGCCTGTTCCCGATCCTTCCCAAGCATGCGCGCATGATCGTGGAGGCGATCCACTCCTACCCCTCGGTGATCGCCGAGGTCATCATCGCCGCGACATTCCTCTCGGTGAACTCGCCCTTTCTTCTCCCCGCGGGCGAGGAGCTGGAGGCCCGGCGGGCCCACCACAGCTTCCGGGATCCCCTCGGGGATTTCGTCTCCTACCAGCGCATCTACGAGGCGTTCATGCACGCGGCGAACAAGGCGCGATTCTGCGACAGCCACTACCTGGAGCTCCGGACAATGAACGAGATCGCCAACATCGAGGGGCAGCTCCAGGAGATCGTGAGCAAGCTCGGCGTGCCCATCGGCTCGGGCGGACCATGGGACGACTACCTGTGCGCGATCTCGCGGGGCTTGATCCAGTTCGTCTGCGAGAGGACGGGCCGGGGGATCTACCGCAGCCTCACGGCTGACAAGATCCAGATCCACCCCGGCTCCCTCATGTTCCGCGAAAACCCTCCGTATATCGTCGCGGGGGAGATCGTGCGCACCAGCCGCATGTACGCCCGGTCGGTGTCGCCCCTGCGCAAGCAGCTCCTGTCTGCCATTTCCCCGCTTCTCACGCAGGCATTCGTGAAACGGGTCCCGGTTACCCTGGAGAGAGAGAAAGAAAAGAAGAGGGACTTCACGACCCAGATGAAGATCGGGCAGGAAACGTTCCCGATCAGGGTCATCAAGGGCGGTCGGAAGATGGTGATCATGGAATGGGAGAAGCTGCGCGCGGTTCTCCAGCAGTTGGCCCCCGGAAGCCTCCCCTCATTCAAGAACATGTACGGAACGATCATCTGGGACGGGCGGGAGATTTTCTACGGGATGAAGCTTTCACTCATCCTGTCCCTCGCTCCCTACCTGCACACAGAGGAGGGGGTATGGGAGGACTGGCCGAAGGGAAAGAGGTATGCGTTTGCCAGGGACGGCCGGGAGCTGTTGCGCCATCTGCCACGTCTGCTCTGCCTGTGCCCGCTGAAGGGCGCTTCGAAACGGCTTGGCTTTCTCACTCTGTACACCGATTGGAAGGGAGACTACTGGTTCAAGTCGGAGAAGAGCCTTCTCACCGCCCGACAGGAAACCCTCGGGAGCCTGGAGAGCATTGCCGATGAATCGGAAGAGCTCCTCGGCCCCGAGGACAAGGAGACGGCGGCGAGGCTCTATCATCTGATTTCGGAAATGCTGGAGGAATGATCAGCCGCGGAGGCGGCCGGCATTTCTCTCCGCAATGATCCGAAGCCCCTCCAGGGTCAGCCACGGTTCCACGACGGCTTTCTCCTGGAGCAGCGGCGCAATCAGCGGGGAGCTTCCGCCAGTGATGACGACGTCCGCTGATCCCCCCAGCTCCTCGCGCAGCCTGCGGATCAGTCCCTCGACAAGGCTCACGTAGCCGTACACCACCCCTGATTGGATTGACTGGACCGTGTTTCGTCCCGCGATGAGCTGCGGCGCGGCCAGGGGAACCCGCGGCAGCTGCGATGTGTTTCGGGCCAGGGCATCGACGGCCGAGGTCAGTCCCGGAGAGATCGCGACGCCGCGCAGCTCGCCTGACCCCGTCTCTGACTCGGCGACCGCCGTGAAGGTGAGCGCGGTTCCAAAATCCACCACGATGCAGCTTCCGTGAAACCGGTCGAAGGCGGCCACGGCGTTCGCAACCAGGTCGGCGCCGACCTCGGCGGGGTTCTCCGTCGTGATGTGCAGCCCCAGATCCAGGCCGTGTGAGAGGACGAGGGGCTCAACGCCTGACACGGACAGGACGGTCTGCGCAATACCGGCGGTGAGGGGCGGAACGACGCTTGAAAGAATCGCGGACCGTATCCCCTCCCTGGTGATCCCGGCGGAGGCGAAAAGCTCGCGGAAGACGACCATGTATTCATCCGGGGTCCTTTCGAGGACGGTCTGAATTCGAAACCGCCGCACCCATCCCTGGGCCGCGTGGACGCCGAAGGTGATGTGCGAGTTTCCGACGGACACCGCCAGGAGCATCAGGCTTCCTCCCTGTTCAGTGTAGCGGCCTCTGCTCTCCTGTCAAGAAAGGACGCGCAGTTTCCTTGAGGGGACTCTCGGCGGTCACTATACTCTACCGGTGAATGAGCGAACTGCCCCATGCGGCTCAGCAGCCCGGGAGACTCCACCCATTTCCTGTGTTCCGCCATGACGGCCCGGCCAAGACTTTCTATAATGCTTTCCTCATCCTTGCGGCCCTCGCGGGAACGATCATCACCTCCTACCGGCTCACCTTCCAGCACTTCCAGTTCGACGCCGTCTACTGGCTGATCAGCATCGTCTATCTGCTCGACATCCCGTATACCTTCAACCAGGCGGTCAAGAGAGGGCTCGTTGTCTCCTCTGACAGGCGCACCATCGCCCGCGTGTACCTGCGGAGGTGGTTTGCCCTTGACGTCATTGCGGGCCTTCCCCTTGCATGGGTCGTGTCGTTGATTGCCGGCCCGGCCGCCGAAAGCCCCACGGGGGCGGTGCTCGGAATCCTCGTGGCGACGAAGATTCTGAAGATGGCGAAGATCGGCAAAGTAAGCGCGATCTTCCGCGAGATCCGGGAAAGCCTGAGCGTCAACCCTTCCCTCATGCGCCTCCTCACGTTCGCGTTCTGGTTCGTGACGGTGGTTCACCTGATGGCCTGCGGGTGGGTGCTCATCGGTGCTGCCGAGCCCCAGCGCTCCCATTTCGACCAGTACCTGCGCGGCGTGTACTGGTGCGTCACGACCATTGCCACCATCGGCTACGGCGACTACACGCCGAGCCACGACTCGAACCTCCAGATCGTCTACACGATCGTGGTGATGGTGTTCGGCGTGGGCATGTACGGGTACATCATTGGGAACGTTGCCAGCCTGATCGTCAACCTGGACGTGGCGCGGGCCGCCTACCAGGAAAAGATGGAGGAGGTCAACGATTTCTTCCGGACCAGGAGGGTCCCCGGTGCACTGCAGGCCCGGGTCAAGGACTACTACGCGTATCTCTGGGAGACCCAGAAGAGCGTCTCATCGGTGTCGATCACGGACGAGCTCCCCCACACCCTGTCCACCGAGATTCTCCTCTATCTCAACCGCACAATACTGTCGAAAGTGTCCCTCTTCAAGAACGCGAACGAGATCTTCATCCGCGAGATCGTCGGGCTCCTGCGGCCCATGGTGTTCCTCCCCGACGACTATATCATCCGCCAGGGCGAGTACGGAGACTGCATGTACTTCCTGAGCTCGGGAGAGGTGGAGGTCCTGGTCGGCGATACGAAAGTTGCACAGCTTGACGCCGGCTCTCCTTTCGGCGAGACAGCCCTCATCCAGGGGGAAAAGCGGGTGGCAAGCATCCGCGCCCTCACGTATTGCGACGTGTACAAGCTTGCCAAGTCTGATTTCGACGCCTTGCGATCGCGATACCCGGAGTTCGACGCACAGGTGAAGAAGATCGTCGAGGACAGGATCAAGGACGCGCAGGAAAAGACGCAGAAGTAGACCGCGGTCCGCGCGTCGCGCGCATCCCCAATTAACGGAAAAATAACAGGCTGCTCGCACAAAGTTAATTCTGCACCCGTATACAGGCATCACCGGCAGACGCCGGGAGAATCGCGTGTCGACCGCGCGACGCCGCGTGACCTCGTGGGGGGCGGGCCGGTCGCGGTTCCGACGTCCCTGTCTACGGTGCCCATCGCCTCCGCGTGGCACGCCGCTCCAGGGCTCGGCGCTGTCTCGACCTCCGTGTCGAGAGAGAGGAGAGGAACATGAGGAAGGTATTAGTATGCGGCTTCAGCCTGTTTTTCCTGATTGCCGCGGGCGCTGGCCTCTTTGCCGGTGGCGGCCAGGAATCCAGCTCAGGTCCCGTGCTCACCATGGCGCCGGCGAACTTTGACGACCTCGTCAAGGCAGCCCAGAAAGAAGGGCAGCTCACCGTGATAGCTCTTCCCCGCACCTGGCTGAACTACGGCGAGGCCATAGACACGTTTGCGAAAAAATATGGGATTAAGATCAACGAGCTGAACCCTGACGGCGGGTCCGGCGATGAGCTGCAGGCCATCCAGGCAAACAAGGACAACACGGGTCCTCAGGCTCCAGACGTCATCGACGTGGGGTTCTCTTTCGGGCTGGACGCAAAGAAGGCCGGCCTCCTGGCTCCTTACAAGGTGAAGACGTGGAGCACGATTCCAGACAGCGTGAAGGATCCCGACGGATACTGGTACGGGGACTACTACGGAGTCCTGTCCTTCGAAGTGAATCTCGATGTCGTCAAGACCCCGCCGCTCAACTGGCCAGACCTGCTGACCCCCGCGTTCAAGGGCCAGGTGGCCCTGACTGGAGATCCCCGGGTCTCCAACCAGGCCATCATGTCGGTGGCCGCGGCTGCTCTTGCCAACGGCGGAAGCTTTGAGAACGCCCAGCCGGGAGTCGACTTCTTTGCCAAGCTCAACTCGGCGGGCAACTTCGTTCCCCTCATTGCCAAGATGGGGACAGTGGCCTCGGGGGAGACGCCCGTTGCGGTGACCTGGGATTATCTCGCCATGGGGGACCGCGACACCGCGGCAGGAAATCCGAACATCGGCGTGATCATTCCCACCTCGGGGGTCCTCGCCGGTGTCTACGTCCAGGCTATCAGCGCATATGCGCCGCATCCAAACGCGGCCCGGCTCTGGGAAGAGTTTCTCTATTCGGATGAAGGACAGCTGGTCTGGCTGAAGGGCTACGGTCATCCCATCCGCTACGCGGATCTTGCAGCGCGCAGTGTCATCCCGGACTCGATCGCGTCGAAGCTGCCGCCCGCTTCGTACTACGAAAAAGCGGTCTTCCCCACCCTCGACCAGCAGAGCGCCGCCAAGACGTTCATCGTCAACAACTGGGATTCGATCGTCGGCGTGAACGTCAAAGCCAAGCAATAGAGGGATGCGGCTTTCGGGCAGGAATGAAACGGGTGCGCGCCCCGCGCGCACCCTCCTCGGAGCGCCCCTCAGGGCATGGGCCGGCGTTTTCCCTTTCCTGCTGTTTGCGATCGCGTTCATGCTCCTCCCCGCGGGGACGCTCCTGGTCGGGAGCTTCCAGAATCCGCAAGGGCGGTTCAGCCTCGGAAACATCGGGCATCTTTTTCGTCCCGGCATCCTGCACTCGTACCTGCTCACAGTCGAGGTGAGCCTTGTCACGGCGGCGGGAGGGGGACTGTTGGGTTTTGTCCTCGCGTACGCAGTGACGCTTGGAGGGCTCCCTCGCGGGGTTCGATCGTTCCTGGTCACTTTTTCGGGAGTGGCATCGAACTTTGCCGGCGTGCCGCTGGCGTTCGCATTTATCGCAACCCTCGGCCGCGTGGGGCTCGTGACGGTGCTCCTGAAAACCCTGTTTGGCATCAGCCTCTATGACGCGGGGTTCAACCTCTACAGCTTCTGGGGGTTGAGCCTCACGTACCTGTACTTCCAGCTCCCGCTCATGGTGCTCGTCATCACACCCGTGCTCGATGGAGTGAAAAAGGAGTGGCGCGAAGCCTGTGAGAACCTGGGTGCGTCGAACTTCCAGTACTGGCGCCAGGTCGCGCTTCCCATCCTCTTGCCGTCGCTCATGTCGGCAGTCATCCTGCTTTTCGGCAACGCATTCGGCGCCTACGCGACCGCCTACGCCCTGACG
>DATKLB010000014.1:0-6385 GCA_035542615.1 Spirochaetia bacterium
CCTCGGAAAAAAGGTGAAAGAGATCGTCGGGAGAGGAGACCTCGTCCCCGACGAGCTCACCGTCAGCCTCGTACGGGAGCGGCTCGCACTGCCTGATGCCCTGGGCGGCTATATCCTCGACGGTTTCCCTCGCACAATCCCGCAGGCGGAAGCCCTTGACGGGTTCCAGGCAATGGACGCTGTCGTCAATTTCACGATCGGCGACGACGTGGTCGTCGAGAGACTGTCAGGCCGCCTGGTTTGCAAGAACTGCGGCGCGATCTACCACATCAAGAACATGCCGCCACGGGTCCCCGGCATTTGCGACGTGTGCGGCGGTCCGCTCTACACCCGTCCGGACGACACACGGGAATCGATCGTCAACAGGCTTGACGTCTACAAGAAGCAGACCGAGCCGCTGATCTCACACTATAGAAAGAAGAAGCTCCTCCGCGACATCGATTCGTCGAAGTCGCCCGAGGATACCCTAGAGCAGATCCGCAAGGTCCTCGGGAAGCCGAGATAGCAGAACGCCCGGGTCATCACGGGCCTCCGGCCCGACCCTGTTCCTGCTTCGGCTTCGGTTGCTCCGCTGGCGGAAGCATGTCGTGCTCCTTGAGCGCTTCCTCGACTTTGTCTTTTTCCAGAAGCTGCGGCGAGGCAAGGAGGGCCTTCACGGCCTCCTTGTCGCGATAGCCTGACGAGAGCGCCTTGTCCAGTGCGTCCAGTCCTTTCTGAGGGTCTTCGACGACGGTCAGCAGAAGGCGCGCTTCGCCATACCAGGCGTTACCCTGCTTGGCGTCGATCGCGATTATCTTGTCGTACGCCTCCAGCGCGCGCGAGTATTTCTGGAGCCTTTCAGCGGCCGCGGCTATCAGGTACCATGCCTCGATGTCGTCAGGCTTCTTCTCGACGTACCGCGACAGCATGTCGGAAGCGTCCTTCGCTTCGTCGTTTGATAGGAGAATCGATCCAGCCGCGAACAGCGCGTCCGTGTCATCGGGCGTGATCGCGAGGACCTTGTGAAATCGCTCCAGGGCTTCCGTCTTTTTCTTCATTTTCCAGAGAATGATTCCGCTGTTGTAGAGGGCATTCTGATCCGCCGGGGAGAGCGCGAGCAGCGCGTCATATTGTCCGAGGGCTTCGGCGTCCTTGCCCAGCGCGTGGTATGCCCACCCAAGCGCGGCCATGAGGGTGGTGTTCTTCGGATCGCCGGCAAGGAGCCTTTTCAGAATAGTCACCGCGTCCGCGCCGCGTTTCATGCGCACATAGGTGACAGCGAGATTGTAGTCCGCCTTGACCATGCTGGGATCCACGCGCAGCGCGTTTTCGTAGTACTGGATCGCCTTCTCGTACTGGCCGAGCTCGAAGAACGCGTTGCCGATGTTATAGTAGTCAGACGCGATCTGTTTGCCGCCCTCGGAGGTGACGCATCCTGCGAGAAGCGCGGTCATGCACAGAATGAAGGCCGCGGCCGGAATACGTGGCGGAGTCATGCATCGACTCTATGCCAAAAGAGGGCGCGGTGACAACGGCAGCTCTCCTCCGGCGCCGCTTCCATTGACTTTGGCGTTGTCGCGCGCTACGATGTTTGGTGAAAGAGCAATCGTGTCCGGGATGATGAAAGAACCAGCTCAGGTGAAGGCCGGCGGCGGGCTTGGCCGCGAGGGCAAGATCACGGCCCTCGGGCTGATGAAAAACTTCTATGACGAGGAGATCTTCACTCTGCTCGCCAGGGAGTTCTACGATTCCGACATGGGCGTCAGCGAGACGGCAATTGCCGCCTCGGGCTCCCTTGGGAACGAGATCGCCATTTCCCGTCTTTACCAGATCATTGAGCAGGGGAAAAAATCCCAGCGCATCGCCGCCATCCGGGCCCTGGCCGGCATCCGTGCCCCTTCCTCCGTGGAGCAGCTGATCAAGTACTTCAATCATTTTCCCGAGGAGGAAATTCGAGCCGAAGTCCTGCGGGCCATCAACACCATCGCTCCGTCAAGCCAGCCTGTGGCGGCGCTCAACCAGGCAGTCTATTCTGACCAAAAGCAGGGCGAAACCGTCAGGCAGGTTGCCGCTGAGTCTCTCGTGGATGCGGAGATGTACGCCCTTCTCCGTGACACCCTTCCTCGGGTTTCGGCGGGGGTCCAGCAGGCAGCTTTGGTCAAGATGCTCCAGTCGGGAAGCCTGGAAGTCTTCGATCTCGACGTGTCGACCCTGTCCCCTACCGCGCTCGGTGTCTATCTGTGCCTGCACACAATGAAATCCAAGAGCACGCAGCCCGCGTTCGTGCTCGAAACGCTGCAGAAGTCTTCCCGGCAGACGGTGTATTCCTTTCTGCAGTCGCTCTCGCAGTTCCAGGGCAGGCTGAGATATCCCACGCGAGTGTTCCGCCTCCTTCTCATCTGTCCGTACAACGACAGAGAGACCGAGGCTCTGATCGGCGATTTTCTGAAAAAGGTCGTCACGGAGGTGAAGAACGCTTCCCCTCATCTGCTGAGCGAGTTCTCCGTCGTTGCCTCCTCCCAGCTCGATACGGTGTTTGCCAACAAGGTCCTCAAGAACTACATCTCCCTCAGAGGGATCACGAACAAAGAGGTCCTCCTGGCGACGATTTTCGCGACACTAATGGAGAAATACGCCAAGCCAACCCTGCTCGCCGATGTGCAGGCGTTTTTCAAGGACGAGGGGTTCACGGCCCGAACTCCGCCGCTTGCCCAGGTGCGAAACCTTCTTTCTTCCGCTCCGCGGGAGGACCTGAACAGGTTCGAGGCCTGCATACCGCTGTTCACATACACGGAGAAGAAGGACAGGATGCAGGTCGCCTCCCAACTCGCAAAGGTGGACCTCAACAGGCCGTTCTTCCTGCGGAGGCTGAACCGGTTGATCCGCGTCGCAGGAGCTCTCGAGATACGTTCCGCGTCGAAGAAGATCCAGGAGATCCTGGATTTCGCCAGGGTGGAGAAAATCCATTTCCTGGAAGAGACGAGCGTTGTCACCCTCTGTCAGCTGCTCACGCGCTCGATCATCGAGCAGTCACGGGAGTATTTTCGAGAGCCGGCCAAGAACATCCGCTCCCTCAACGGGTACATTCGCGGCGCGCGCTTCATCCCCGCCAGGATCATGATCGGGCCGCTGATCCAGGTCCTCCTGGTGCCGTCCCTCAATCCCCAGAGTCGGGCGCTCGTGGTGGAGAGTCTCGAGGCAATGGACCTGTCCTCCTCACAGAAGGCGCTGGCGCCCCTGCTCAAAATCCTCGACATGAAGGAAGTGGACGACGCTCTGAAGCTTCGCGTCGGTGATCTTCTCTGCCGTACCGCAGATCCCTCGATGATGCACCAGGCCATGGACCTGACCGCTCATGCCGCCCCCGCCGCGAGGAAAGTCGGTGCGCGGCTTTTAAGAGCCGCCAGTGTGCGGAGCGAGAGCACGAGCTCGGAAGAAGTGACGGGCCGACTGTACAAGCTGCTTGAAGACAAGGACAAGAGCGTGCGGGTCGAGTCCTTGCAGGCGCTATTGGCGATAGGCGATGACTACGCGCCCGAAGTGCTCAACAACGACTACATTCAGGCGGGCGACCACGCGGTCGTGGCGGAAGTCCTGGCCTCCCTCCCGAAGACTCTCTCCCATGAGACATTCGAGGTTGTTCTGAAAGCAATCCGCCTGGACAGCACACTCGTCCAGCAGGCCCTGCGCAAGCTGCTGGCGGAGCTGAGCCAGGGCGAGCAATCCGACGAGATCAAGAGGTACATGGCCGCGGCTCTCACGCTCGTGCCGGGAGGACCGACCGGGCCCCAGACCGCCGCGGCAGTGCTGATGTCCGCGGCGCCGGTGGAGAGCGCTTTGAGCCAGGGCAAGACCGAGTTCAAGTTCAAGCGCGAGCACATGCAGAAGATGACCGTCTTCTTCATCGACATCGCCGGCTACACGGAAAAATCCCAGTCGGTCGACAACTCGACGCTCATCAAGATCATCAAGGCGTTCGAGGAAATCGTCACCTCCACAGTGACCGAGTGGGGCGGCACCATCGTCAAGAAGATGGGGGACGGGATCCTCGCGGTATTCATGCAGCCCGTGCGAGCGGTGAAGGCGGCCCTGGAGGTGCAGAGGAAAATCCACGAGCACTCCTCCGTGCGCGTCGAGCAGGAAAAATTTCAGGTGCGCGTCGGGCTGAACACCGGAAAGGTCATCAGGAGAGACAACGACGTGTTTGGCGATGTCGTCAACGTTGCCTCGCGGATGCAGGGGGTGGCTGCCAAGGGGGACGTGGTCCTCACCAAGGCTACCTATGAGGAGATCAAGGATTGCGTCAACTGCACGGACGGCGGGAAGGTCCAGGTGAAGGGCATCAAGGATCCCATCATGGCCTACTATGCCAAGGAGATGACCGTTGATCTGAACGCGATCGCTGAAGACGCTGCCGGAAAAGAGAGCCAGGACGCTTCGCTGCAGAAGCTCAAGGAGTCCATGTTTGTTCCCAGGTTCGAGGCTCCGGCTGGATTGAGCAATCGCAGCTCACTGGTATCTCAGTTGAAAAGCGTTTTTTCTGACATGTCCCGCGATATCGAGGACATGGCCGCCGACTACCATGAGCAGTACTACTACAAGAAGCTTCTTCAAGACCGGTGGAACTCGCTGCTGAAAAGCCTGTAGCGCCGGCCGCCGGCATTTGACCTTTTTGCCGGGCAGTGGTATAGTCGCCACGAATCCCCGCAACGTGGGAAGGAGGTATATTGGCCGAAAAGGATCTCAGGATCAACGAAGGCATTCGGGTCCGCGAGGTACGCCTGATCGACGCGGACGGGAACCAGAAGGGCATCGTGCCCACGTTCGAAGCGCTCCAGATGGCGAAAGAGGGGGGGGTGGACCTGGTGGAGGTGGCGCCGCAAGCGCAGCCGCCGGTCTGCAAGCTCCTTGATTACGGAAAATACAAGTTCGAGCTGGAGAAGAAGAGTCGGGAGTCGAAAAAACACCAGAAGCAGATCCGGATCAAGGAGATCCGGATGCAGCCGAAAATCGACGAGCACGACCTGGAGTTCAAGACGCGACATGTGCGTGAGTTTCTCGACGAGGGCAACAAGGTCAAGGTGACGGTCCGCTTCCGCGGCCGCGAGCTGGCGCACACGGAGCTCGGCAAGGACGTGCTGGACAAGATCCTCGAGATGCTCGGTGACTCGTTCAGCGTGGAGAAGCCGGCCCAGATGGAAGGTCGAACGATGTCGATCCTCCTGAATCCCAAGGGAACCAAGGCCAAGAAAGGATAATCAATGCCCAAGATCAAGACGAAGAAGGCGGCGGCCAAGCGCTACCATGTCACCGCCACGGGAAAGGTGCGCTATAAGAAACAGGGCCTGCGCCATATTCTCACCAAGAAAAACGCCAAGAGGAAGAGGCGCCTGCGCCTTCCCGCCACGTTGAGCTCCGTGGAAACGAAGCGGATCAAGAAGCTCATGCCGTACGCCGGCAAATACTAAAGAGGAGAATCTGATCCATGCCGAGGTCGAAGAACGGTACACGGAGGCGTGAGCGCCGACGCAAAATGCTGAGGCTCGCCCGGGGCTACTGGGGAGGACGAAGCAGGCTCTTCAAGACGGCGAAAGAAGCGGTCATGAAGGGGCTCGCGGCTTCGTATCGTGACAGGAAGCGAAGGAAGGGGGAGTTCAGAAGGCTGTGGATTACCCGCATCTCCGCGGCCGTCCGCCAGGAGGGGCTTACCTACTCCCAGTTCATGCACGGGCTGCGCGCAGCGAACGTCATGCTCAACCGCAAAGCGCTTTCCAACATGGCGATCGAAGATCCCACGGCGTTCAAGGCTCTCATCGCAAGAGCAAAGGAAGCCCTCCCCGCCGCGACGCCAGCCGGGGGCGTCGGACAATGATCACCCTCGAGCAGATCAGGCTGCTGGAAAGCAAGATCACTCGAGCAATCGAACTCATCAGGGTGCTGAAGGAAGAGAATGCGACCCTCCGCAAGGGGCTGGAGTCCGCCCAGAAGCGGATGAAAGAGCTCGAGACGCTGGTTGACGGTTTCAAGACCGACCAGCGGGAGATCGAGTCCGTGATCGTGCGGACGCTGCAGCACCTGGACGAGCTCGAGGATGCCGCGGCGGGCGCGAAGAAGACCGAGCGTAACGGCAGACGGCAGGCGCCCGAAGAACCGGCGCAGCCTGCCCCGGCCGTCGGATCAGGGCCCGAGCAGACAAAGGAAGAGCTGGACATCTTCTAGGCAGAACGAACCGTGGAGAAACGCCAGCTCAGGGTCGACGTCCTCGGCTCCTCCTTCGTGATTCAATCCGATGAGAGCACGGAGCATCTCAACAGGCTTTCCGCGTACGTGAGAGCCCGGATCGAGGACGTCAGGAAGCGTTACCCTTTTGCAGAGCCCCTGACGGTTGCCGTTCTCGCCGCACTCA
>DATKLB010000015.1:0-5770 GCA_035542615.1 Spirochaetia bacterium
CACCCGGACCAGCTAAACCGCGAGCAGCGCAGGGGATCTCCTCGATCTGGTGCTCGAAGCAGTAAGTTCGAAGCTCGTCCAAGAGGGGGAGCCTAACTGGACAGGTCGTCTCGGGATCCGGGGCTGCCTTTTTTGTTCTCCAGGGCTCCAGGCGGCGACATTTCGAGGTAAGAAACATCTCGATGCTGGCCGGTTTCTTCTAGAGCGCGACTGGTACCGGAATCCCGAGCAACCGGCAAATGCCTCTGGCAGTCCCCCGTCTGATAGTCGCATGTCTTGGTACGGGTGCGTGAGCCTGAGTTCTCGGGTTCACCCAGATGACATGCCGAGTACCTTGGTGGTTGAGGAAGCAGCCGTGGGAGCGAAGGTGCCGTTCGAGCGCCCTTCGGTTCATGCTTTGATGCCGGCGAGTTTCTTGATCAGCTTTCGTCTGGAGGCAGCGAGAGCAGCCAGAGCATCGCGGGCGTTCTCAAAGGCCTCTTCGATCGTTTCCGCCTCGGTGATGAGTTGGGGATCCAAAGGCGATGTCACGACGTACCCGCCCTCTTCAGCCTCCCGAAGAGTGAGAACGATTTTCCCGTCGCTTACTGTGTACTGCTTCATCAAGAGTATGCTATTCGATCATGTCCGTCGGCGTCAACGGCAGGTCAGATAGCGAGTGCAACGACGGAAAGGCTGCAGAGCGGCGACCTCGATCGGCGCGCGTTCACTATGATGGACCTCCCCCAGATGCAAAACGAGAAGGGCATCGCATCCTCGATCAGGGGCGGCGGCCCTGTTACGCACCCGGTCGCTGGTTCGACTCGAGCCGGGGGAGGAGAACCGGACAAGCGTTGGCGACGATCGGCCCATGCGCGAAGCACGGACACGGTGGCCGAGCAAGCGGCTGTCGATCAACTTGCCGTCGCATCTCGCCTATGCACCCCTCAATAAGCTGCAAGAGGCGTACGAGGCGATCGTTTCAGAGTCGGGAAGCAAGAACCTCGGAACCTCATCATCGAGCATGTTGGGGACAAGCCTGAGGAGACTCTCGAGCGCCACCTCAGCGCGGCGATGGACGTCTGCGGCTACAGACAGGCCGCGAAGCCGCCCGATTCCTCACAGGTTCTCGCAGGTACGGGTCAAAAACAGCGGCTTGTCACTTCTGCGGCCGCCTGCGCCGATAGCGTTCGGCAGCCTTCAGCTGCAGGAGCGATCTCTGCAAGTCGCGCTCGATAAGCGCAATCTCCCCCTTGAGCTTCTTTTCCGCCAGCAGCTCCTCCGCGCGCTTTCGGGCGGCTTCCACTCGCGCGACCTCGATGCTCTCCGCTTCGGCGGCGAAATCGGAAAGCACGGTCGCCGCATTGAGGTCCGTGTCGAGGAACCCGCCGGCCAGGGCGATGACCGTCTCCCCTTTCTCCGTCGGAATCCTCATCTCGCCCTCCGCAAGCACCGCAACGATGGGCATGTGATGCGCGAGAATGGTGATCTCTCCGTCCGGGGTGGGAAGGGTGGCCTGCTTCACCTCTCCCTCGAAGGCCGTCCCCAGCGGCGAGATCACCCGCAGGTGAAAGAGCTCGTCAGCCATCGAAGCTCCTCCCGTCAGACATTTGCCACTGCCTCATCGATCGGACCCACGTTGTAGAACGCGGTCTCGGGGAGCCCGTCGTGCTTGCCGTCGATGATCTCCGTGAAGCCACGCAGCGTGTCGGCGATTTTCACGTAGCGGCCCTCTTTGCCGGTGAAAGTCTCCGAGACGAAGAGCGGCTGCGTGAGGAAGCGCTGGATCTTGCGGGCGCGCGCCACCAGGAGCTTGTCCTCGTCCGACAGCTCGTCGATTCCGAGGATCGAGATGATATCCTGCAGGTCCTTGTAGCGCTGGAGAATCCTTTTCACCTCCATGGCGATGCGATAGTGCTCCGCTCCGACGACGTTCGGGTCCAGAAGCCGCGACGAGGAGGTCAGCGGATCCACCGCGGGGTAGAGCCCCTGCTCCGCAATCGACCTCTCCAGGGTGATTGTGGCGTCGAGGTGCCCGAATATCGCCACAGGCGCCGGGTCGGTGTAGTCGTCGGCAGGAACGTAGATGGCCTGCACCGAGGTGATGGAGCCGTCCTGTGTCGAGGTGATCCTCTCCTGGAGGCTTCCGATGTCTTCGGCAAGCGTCGGCTGGTACCCGACCGCGGAGGGCATGCGGCCCAGCACCGCGGACACCTCGCTGCCGGCCTGCGCAAATCGGAACACGTTGTCGATGAACAGAAGAACGTCGACGCCTTTCTCGTCGCGGAAGTATTCCGCCATTGTCAGCGCTGTCAGGCCGACCCTCAGCCTGTTGCCGGGAGGCTCGTTCATCTGGCCGAACACGAGCACTGTCTTGTCGAGGACGTTCGATTCCATCATCTCGAGCCAGAGGTCCGTCCCCTCGCGCGATCGTTCCCCGACCCCGGCGAAAACGGAATACCCGCTGTGCTCGATGGCGATGTTGCGGATCAGCTCCTTGACGATGACCGTCTTGCCGACACCTGCGCCTCCGAAGATCCCGATCTTGCCCCCCTTGGTGAACGGAGCGATCAGGTCGATGACTTTGATCCCCGTCTCCAGCATCTCAGGCTTTGTGCGTTGCTCGGAAAGCGCAGGGGGAAGACGGTGAATGGGAGCGCGCTGGACGTCGGGCCCCTCGACCGGCTTTCCACCGTCGATTGGCAACCCGAGCACGTTGAAGATGCGTCCCAGAGTCTTCTCTCCGATGGGCACGGTCACTGGCGACCCCGTGCGAAGCACGCGAGCGCCGCGCGTGATGCCTTCGGTGGGCCCCAGCGCCAGAGTCCTCACCTCACCGTTCTCCAGGACGAACTCAGTCTCCAGGACGAGCGCGGAATGTCCGCCGCCGCGCTCGAGCTGCAGGGCCTCATGAACGGACGGCACCTCGCTGCGGAACTCCACATCGATCACAGGCCCCAGGACCCTGATCACACGGCCTTCGATTGTCGCCGGGTTGCCGTTGGTTTTGTCAGGCATCTTCACTCTCTCTTCCCCGTGTTGGCCAGGTCGAGGATCTCGTTCGTGATCCTTTCCTGGCGGGTCTTGTTGTACAGAAGCGTAAAGGAATCCGCTATCTCGAGCGCGTTCTTTTTTGCGTTCTGCATGGCGACCATCCGGGCTCCGTGCTCGGAGGAGTATGCCTGCATCACCGCGTCGAAAAGCCGCACCTCCAGGTAATGCGGGAGAAGAGCCTCCAGGAGTCCCGGGAGGTCCGGCTCGATTGTGTGCGGTCGCTCGCTCTCAGGTTCGCCGGGAGCCGGTTTCTCGCCGGCGCGTGCGGACGCCGCCAGCGGGAGAACTCGATCCAGGGTGGGTACTTGCGTGAAATAGGAAACGAACCGGGTATACAGAACATCGAGCCGAGAGGCGCGTCCCGCGAGAATGTGGCTGTTGATGGTGAGGACCAGGTCATACACCAGGGAGTACTCAGGGAGCCGCGAGCCCACGGGGAAGGAGGCGACAAGCCTCGAGCCTGCCAGCCGTGCCGCCGTCACCCCCACCCGCTTGCCGACGGTGATGAGCTGGGTGTCCGGGCTGTCCTCTTCGAACATCCTGCGAACGAGGTTGGATACAAGAGGCCCGCAGAGGCCCCTATCGGGGCCGATCACGAGCAGAAGGCGGCTTCCTCCCGGGGGCCGGTTGCCGTCGGTCCCTGTCTTCAATTGCCCCAGGTACGGATGTACGAACTCGCCGGGAGCGATGCTGCGCAGCGCCGTATCTCCGAGGGACGTGATCCTCTCCGCATACGGCCGCACCGTTTCCGCCAGGCCGCGCGCCCGGCGGATCTTTGCGACGGACACCATTTCCAGGGTCTTGGCGAGCTGCGCGATGTTCTTTGCCGTCCTGATCCGGGACTTCAGGCTCCTGAGATTCTGCGGCATCCGCTTCTCTCACCTCACCGTCTTTGCGAAGGCCAGGATGGCTTCGTTGAGCTCCTTCAGCGTCGCGTCATCCATTCGCTCGCCGGTTGCGATCCTCTCCACGAGCGAGGCACGGGTCGTGCGCAGATGATCCATGATCCGGTTCTCGAACTCGCCGATCTTGTCCAAGGGCACCTCGTCCAGCAGGCCGGAGCCTGCCGCGTGGATGCTGATCACCTGTTCCAGGTCTCCCATTGGCAGGAACTGCGGCTGCTTGAGGACCTCGACAATCCGCTTCCCTCGATTGATCCTCTTCTGAGTGGCCTCATCCAGGTCGGAGCCGAATTGGGAGAACGCGGCCAGGGACTGAAACTGCGCGAGCTCCAGGCGCATGAGGCCCGAGACCTGCCGAAATGCCTTTGACTGAGCCTTGCCTCCCACGCGGGAGACGGAAAGCCCGGCGTTGACCGCGGGTCGGATGCCGGCGTTGAACAGATCAGTCTCCAGGTAGATCTGGCCGTCCGTGATCGAGATGACGTTCGTCGGGATGTACGCGGAGATGTCTCCTGCCTGAGTCTCGATGATGGGAAGGGCCGTCAGGGATCCCCCGCCTCTTTCCTTGGAAAGCTTTGCCGCCCGCTCGAGCAGTCGCGAGTGCAGGTAGAAAATATCCCCGGGATACGCTTCGCGTCCCGCTGGGCGACGCAGCAGGAGCGAAAGCTGGCGATAAGCCCACGCATGCTTTGACAAGTCGTCATAGACAACGAGGGCATCCATGCCCTTCTCCATGAAGTATTCCCCGATCGCGCACGCGGCAAACGGCGCCAGGTATTGCATGGCCGCCGGAGTGGAGGAGCTGGCGGCCACAACGATCGTGTAGCCCATGGCACGCTCTTCGGAGAGCTTCGCGACAGTGCGCGCGATCGAGCCCCTCTTCTGGCCCACCGCGCAGTACACGCAGACGACCTGGGGCAGGCCGAGGTCTTTCGAGCGCTGGTTGATGATGGTGTCGACCACGAGCGCCGTCTTGCCGGTGTTGCGGTCTCCGACGATCAGCTGGCGCTGACCCCGCCCGATGGGAGTGAGAGCATCCACCACCTTGACCCCGGTCTTGATCGGGACCTCCACAGGCGCCCGTTCCGTGACCCCCGGAGCGATACGTTCCAGCGGAACCGCCGTCCCGTTGGAGACAGACAGGGGCCGGCCGTCCAGCGGGCTGCCGAATGGGTCGATGACCCTGCCGAAAAGGTCCTCGGAAACGCGCAGGGAAAGGATGGTTCCTGTGCTCTTCAGCTCCATGCCCTCGGGAACACTTGAATCCTCGGAGAGCAGGAGGACAGACGCAAAATCCTCGTCCAGGCTCATGACGAGCCCAAGCCTGCCGTCCGCGAACTGAACCAGCTCGCCATACCCTGCCCGCGAAAGACCATCCGCCTTGACGATGCCATCCCCGACGGACACGACGTGCCCGATGTTGGCAACCGCCGGCCGCACCTCCGCCGTCTGCAGCCTCTCCTCGATCTGCCTGACCAGCTCTTCTGCTTTCATACCTTTCCGATCTCTTCCAGAAGCTCCCTGAGATAGCCCGTCACGCTGGCATCCATGATGTCGTCACCCGCGCTCACCTTGACGCCCGCTCCCAGCCCGTCGTCTCGAGAGACCGAGAGCTCCCGGCCCGGGTATCGCACTCCGATCTGCCCGCTCACGTCGCTCTCTTTGCCGCCGGAAAGCGCCACGTACACTCGCCTGCGCCTCATCTCCCGTCGCAGCGCCGAAAGGTAGGACTTCAGCTGCGATCTGGAAAGGTTCTGCATGACGAAGACGGCAATCTCCTCGTTGATCTCTCCGTCGGCGCTGAACGTCAGGTGGGCAAGCTTGTTCACGATACG
>DATKLB010000016.1:0-10387 GCA_035542615.1 Spirochaetia bacterium
TCTGGACCCTGCTGGACAACTTCGAGTGGTCGTTCGGGTTCAGCCGCAAATTCGGCATCACGAGCCTCGATCGGCAAACGCTGGGCAGGACGTGGAAGAAAAGCGCTTCGTGGTACCAGGGGGTGATCGCGTCCAAGGGAGAGAGGCTGTAGGGCTGGTCAGGCCTAGAAGGTCCTCCCGCCGAAGGATTCCACGAGGTCCTTCACTTCCAGAAGTCCTTTGATCCGGAATGGCTCGCCGAATTTTTTTCCGATCAGGTGTCCGTAGTGGGCCATGCGGGAGAACAGGAGCTCCATGAAATGCTCGCTGGCGATGAACGTCGGCGGCTCGTCGCCCGCAAAACCGGGGTTGTGCACCTGCGTACGGTAGGCCTGCAAGGCGCGCCGTTTGTCCTCGATATGCTCGCTGATGTCGACGATGAAGCCAGGTTCGAACTCCCAGCTCGTCATGTAGTAGACGAGCTCCGCGGGCCGGTGCGGGGCCTGTCCCGTGTCCAGCTTTGACAGTCCTGACAGGTATGCTGCCTCCTGGACGATCCGGGAGGCTGCCCCGTGGTCAGGATGCCTGTCCTCCCACCACGGCAGAAGCACGATGCGCGGCCGGTGCTCGCGGATCTCCCTGACCACCGCGATGCGGGCCTGTTCGTCAGGGCACAGGCGACCATCGGGAAGAGACAGCATCTCGTGGTGGCGGACACCCATGACCCGGCTCGCATCCGAGAACTCGCCTGCCCGGGTCTCCGTAGTGCCGCGGGTCCCCATTTCGCCGCGCGTGAGAGAGATCACCCCCGTGGCAGTGCCGCGTTTCGCGGCCTTGATGAGGGTGCCCGCTGCCGCCAGCTCAACATCGTCGGGATGGGCGCCGAAGGCAAGGATGTCGACGGTCACGCGTCGATCACCACGCCGCGGTGCTCCGCGGCAAAGGGCTCGATGGCATCGAGGGCAAGATCGAGAACATGGCCGCCGTAGCGAGCAAGGAAAGGAAGCGAGGTCAGGGTCCTCTCCTGCAGACCTCCGCGGGGCGCGAGCGCTGCCACAACGCGCCCGACCTGGCCGCGCAGGGTCTCGTCCTTCCTGCGGGCGGCCTGGACGATTTTCTTCTCGATGAAATCGAACTGCTTTCTGCTGGCCGAACCAGCCAGTTCCGCGGTCCTTCGCAGAGTCGGATCCAGCCAGGTGATCTGGTCGATCAGGTCAGCCCAGATCTCCATCGCCTGGTTCCTCCGCTTTCCCAGATTCTCGAAGAGCTCCTGCGGGATCTCCCGCCGGACAATATCATCGATGACTCTCTGGCCCCGATTGATGACATCACGAAGTGAGAGGCGGTGTTTTTCGAGAAACTTCTGCTGCCGAGGTTCCACGAGCGTGAGCGAGGCGCGGGGGAACAGGACGGGCATCGGAATCCGCATCGCCCGGTAGGCGAGAGTGAGCTGTGCGAAATATGCCAGCTCATTGGGACCCAGGACCATGGCGAGTGTCGGAAAAAGGGAATCCTGGAAAAGGGGGCGGAGCGCAGCGTTCGGGGTGAACTGCTCGGGATTCGTTTCCAGGAGCGCGGTCAGATCGCCGTTGGTGAACTTTCGCATGGAGGAGCGAAGCTCGAACCCGTCACGGCGAACTGCTATGGCTTCGCGTGCCGGAGCCTGGAAAAAGAGGGTGAGCATTCCGTCGTGCAGCTCCAGCTGCGGACGATAGCCCGCCCGCTCGAGCAGCCCAGTCTGCTCCAGGACAGCGCGGCTCACGGGGCTCTTCTCGGAAATCTCCCTCTCGAACAGGGGGAACGCGAGTTTTTTCAGGGCAGGCTCGGAGGGATCGACCAGTACGAGTCCCTTGTCGCTGAGAATCGACGCCATCCATGCCCCGAATGCCGCGGGATAGGTGCGTCCCGGTGCGTACGCCGCGCGCAGCTTCGCAAGCATCTCGAGCGCAAGCTCGCTCTCCGGCAGCAGGGTGGAAAGCTGTTCGAGGAGAACGCTGACTCCGTCTCCCAGCCTGACCAGGGAAACCGGAAGTCTGGCGTTCTCATCTCCTGGCAGCCGGAGCTCGCGAAGCTGTCCGTCCCTGTCCAGAACGCAGGCGCGATCCACCTCCGCCAGATCGCTGTCCTCCGAGGCAATCCAGAAGACCGGGACGACCGGCACGCCGAGCTGATCCTCGAGCCTGTTCGCAAGAGAGATCACCGTGAGCGCCTTGTGCACGGTCAGGAGCGGTCCCCCGAAGAGCCCCGCTTGCTGGCCTCCGATCACCACCAGGGAGCTCGGGTCGGAAAGGCGCGCAACGTTCGCCATTGCCGCGCTCCCGGCGGAAAAGCGGCTGTTCTGGTCTTTCAGGACCGAGCAAAGGGTCTGCCGATCGTAGCGGCGCGCTGCCAGCTCCTCGCGTTGTTCGACGAACGAATGCGGGTCGAGAAAGTGACGAGGAACGAGCGAGCGGAACTTTTCGCTCCCCTCCCAGCAGTCGAGCAGGAGGCCGCCTCCCGGGTACAACTCGCGCAGGGGAATGGAGTGGACCATGGGGAAATCCTACTCTGAAAGAGCGCGCAAGGGAAATGGGCGGCTACTTCGCGAACAGCGAGGCGATCTCCTTGCGGTACATCTCGGAGACCACGTGCCTCTTGACCTCCTGCTTGCCGCTGAGCTCCACGCCGAACTCGAAGTGCTTCGGCAGCAGCTTAAAGCGGAACACGCGCTCGAACTCCCGGAATCCCCGTTTGGCGCACACGCGGGAATTGATCTCGCCGGAGATCAGCTCCTGGATCTGCGGGTTCTCAAGCAGATCGGCTTTCGACAGCCAGCTGATCTCCCGGTCCTCGGCGTATCTCTCCAGCGCCTCGTCATTCGGGACTACGAGCGCTGCGAGGAACTTCTGATCCTGGCCAACGATCATCACCTGGTCGACGTACTTACTTTCCAGAATCGTGTCCTCGATGGGCACAGGCTCTACGTTCTCACCACCCAGGAGGACAATTGTCGCTTTCGTACGGCCAATGATCTTCAGCTCTCCCTGCCACGTGATCATGCCGAGGTCTCCGGTGTTCAACCAGCCGTCGGGGGAAAGCACTTCCGCGGTCCAGTCAGGCCTCTTGTAGTAGCCTTTCATCACGTTCGGACCGCGAACGTGGAGGACCCCTTTCTTCCCCGGCCCCACCTGCGCGCCGGAGTCGGGGTCGAGGAGCTTCACTTCCAGCTCGTCCAGCAACGGGCCGATCGTACCGGGCACCGGCCTTTTCAGGTGCTGAACGGAAACCACCGGTGTTGTTTCTGTCAGGCCGTAACCCTCCAGGAGAAGCACCCCGACCGCTTGAAAAAACCTGTCCACGTATCGGGGAAGCGCGCCTCCGCCCGAGACCGTGAATCGAAACCGACCGCCGAGGCGCTGCTTTATCTTCTTGAACGCGAGGAGATCCCCCAGCGCCTTCAAGGGGAACAGCAGGACAAAGGGGAGAATGCCCACAATGAAATCCAGCACGGTGGATCGTCTGGTGAACTGCGGGTAGCGGCCGCTCACCAGTGCGCTGGCCGTTGCGTGGGCTTTGCCGACAGCAACAAAGAAGTGAAAGAGGACCTTCTTGATTCCGCCCTCCTCGTTCACTGCGCGGTAGACCGCGGAGCGCACGACATCCCAAAGTCTCGGCACGGAGGCCATGACGGTCGGCCTCACAGCAGCCATGTCGGCAAGAAAGATTTTTGTCACCGGCTTTGAGTAGGCGAGGGTCGTTCCCTGTGACAGGGCAAAGTTGTCGATGATTCGTTCCAAAGAGTGCCATACGGGAAGGATCGAAAGAAAGACATCGCCGGGGCCGATGTCCAGAACCCGGGGGATCGTTCGAATGTTGTGAAGGAAGTTGGCGTGTGTCAACATCACGCCCTTGGGCTCCCCCGTGGTGCCCGAAGTATAGATGATCGTTGCCAGATCCTCAGGGGTGCCTTTATCCATTTCGCGAACGAATGCCTGCGGGTCCGATGTGAGAAGCTTGCTCCCGCGGGCCATGATGTCGCGGAAAGGGATCACCCTGGCTCCGCATACTGATTCAGGGAAAGCCTCGGGTCGAAACTCGTCGTCGATGACGATGATGCTTTTCAGGAGGGGGAGATCCTGCTTCTTCGAGAGTATCTTTTTCAGCTGCTCGGTGTCCTCAGCCAGGGCAGTCGCGCAATCAGCGTGCGCCAGGATGTACTGAGTCTCATCCGGCATCGTGTCCGCCCCCCGGGGAACGTCAGCAGCCCCGATTCCCAGGATTCCGAGGTTGGCGATCATCCACTCCTTGCGGTTGTCGGAAATGATCCCGACATGGTCGCCCCGCCTGACCCCGAAGTCGAGCAGCCCTGCGCCGAAGCGCTCGAACAGGGAACCGAACTCCCGGAATGTCAGCGAGGTCCACTCCCCGCCTGCTGTCTTGCTCATAAGAGCGACCGAATCGGCATATCGATGGACAACATTCCAGAAGGTCTTTACGACCGTGTCTTCCATTCCGGCGCCTCCGTTTTCGAACTTTGCAGAATTGGTCGGATTTTGAGTTGTCATGACAGTACCATGGGCTATCTATGCGTTCAAGAATTCCTCCATCGCGCCCGGGATCCCGGTGCTGACCCGGGCGACGCCATTCAGTACCTTATGGTGAGATTTCAGACACTGAGCGAGATGGAGGATTCGAGCATGGTGACTCTTCGCTACTATGGCCACGACTGCTGGGAGGTCGATGACGGGACCCACAGGGTGCTCATCGATCCTTTCCTCGAAGGAAACCCCAAGGCGACGGCAAAGCCGGACTCATTCACAAGGCTGGATGCCATCCTCGTGACTCATGGTCATAGCGACCACATCGGGGACGCCGCTGCCATCGCCAAGAAGACCGGGGCCACTGTCGTCTCCAATGCCGAGATCGTCGGCTTCCTGCAGGCAAAGGGCGCTGCTGGCCATCCCCTGCACATCGGGGGCGGGCGGCAGTTTCCCTTCGGGCACGTGAAGCTCACCATCGCCCACCACGGCTCCACGGGTCCGAATGGAGAAGCCCTGGGGAATCCCGTCGGGATCATCTTGACCATGGGCGGAAAGAAGATCTATCACGCGGGGGATACAGGACTCTTCCTCGACATGCAGCTCATAGGAGACGCATGGGGTCCGCTGGATGTCGCGCTTCTCCCCATCGGTGACAACTACACCATGGATATCGACGATGCTGTCAGGGCCGCCGGTTTCCTGAAGGCAAAGGTGAACATACCGATGCACTATGATACCTTCGACCTGATCAAGGCCGATCCGGCGGAGTTCGTGCGAAAGGCGGAGGCCAAAGGCTACAAGGCGGTCGTCGTGCCCCCCGGAGGCACGTACAAGGTAGCGTAGCCCCTGCCGCCCTCGATCAGCTCTCGATGAATCTCGACAGCAGCCGGCGGGCGTCCTCCAGCGCCTTGATATAGCCCGATCTTTCATCTTCGCGCAGCGGCGCGTCCTTGGGCCCGGGGCGTCGCGAGAAGTCAAAGAACTTCAAGGACTTGAACCTGCCTGCCTGGTCCGAGCCCTTGCCGAAGACTTCTTCGACGTTCTTTTCCGCCTTGTCCTTCCACTCCTTGAACTTCGACTCCTGCGGGTCGCGTGATTTCAGCCCGTTCAGGTCGCTGATCAGGGACTGGATCTTGGATTTGTCCTCGGCCTTTATCATAGAGCCCTCCGAATATTATTTGTAGGACAATTATATCAAAACGGGGCTCTCCGTGACGATACCCAGCGCGGATCCGACCTTGATGAATGCGCCGAGCGCGCGGCGCAGGTCATCCCGGGAATGAAGCGTCGAAATCTGCACGCGGATGCGCGCCTGCCCCCTGGGAACGACCGGATAGCTGAACCCGACCACATAGATTCCCTCCTCCAGCAGCATTCGCGCCATCTGCTGCGCCCGGGCTTCTTCGTAGAGCATGATGGGCACGATCGGGTGGGAACCAGGTTTGACATCGAACCCCGCCTGCCTGATTCCTTCCCGAAAGACGCGCGCGCTTTCTTCCAGCCTGTCGCGAAGGTCGCTGCTCTTCGAGAGCAGCTCCAGCACCGCGAGCGTGGTGGCCGCAACAATGGGCGCGAGGGAGTTGGAGAACAGGTACGGCCGGCTTCGCTGTCGCAGGAGCTGCACGATCTCTCGACGTCCCGAGACGCACCCTCCCGTTGCGCCGCCCAGGGCCTTTCCAAAGGTGGTCGTGACTGCATCCACCCGACCGGCAACCCCGAAGTGCTCAACGGTACCGCGCCCGGTCCTGCCGATGAAGCCGGTGGCGTGGCTGTCATCGACGACGACCAGCGCCCGGTGGCGCTCGGCAAGGCCGCAGATCTCGGGAAGCTTCGCAAAATCGCCGTCCATCGAGAACACGCCGTCAGTCACGATCAGCTTCGTCGGGCTGGACGATGCCTCCGTCAGCCTGCGCTCCAGGTCTTCCATGTCGCCGTGCGCGTAGATCAGGCGGCGGGCCCGGCAGAGCCTCGCGCCGTCGATGACGGAAGCGTGATTGAGCTGGTCCGTTATCAGCGCGGATTCGCCGTCAAGGAGCGGCTCGAAGATCCCTCCGTTCGCGTCGAAGCACGAGGAGTAGAGGATAGTGTCTTCCGTGCCCAGGAACTCCGACATGCGCAGCTCCAGCTCGCGATGCACCTCCTGGGTCCCGCAGATGAACCGCACCGACGCCATCCCGTATCCCCAGCGGTCCAGCGCCCGGTGCGCGGCTTCGATCACCACGGGGTGCGAGGCGAGCCCCAGGTAGTTGTTGGCGCAGAAGTTCAGGACATCCCGACCGCCCACGCGGATTCTGGCGCCCTGGGCGCCTTCGATGACCCGCTCCTCCTTGAGAGCTCCCGCGCCGCGAATCTCGTCAATCGCGGCGGAAAGCCGCGCCCGCGTCGACTCGTCAAGCATCGCCCTGCTCCTCTGCGATCGTCAAAATCACTTTTCCGCAGTTGCCCGACTTCATGGCCTCGAAACCCCTGCGGAACTCAGCGAGGGAGAAACGATGAGTCACGACCGGCGAGACATCCAGGCCGCTTTGCAGCATGGTCTGCATTTTGTACCACGTCTCGAAGATTTCCCTCCCGTAGATTCCCTTGATGATGAGCCCCTTGAAGATCACCTGGCCCCACCGGATGGCCGCGGAATCAGGGAGGAGTCCAAGGAGCGCGACGCGTCCTCCGTGATACATGTTCTCCAGCATGGATTCAAATGCAGCCCCGTTGCCCGACATCTCCAGGCCGATGTCGAACCCGATGATCCCCAACTGCTTTCGCGCTTCCTCGATGCTGGTGCGTGAGACGTTCGCCGTCATTGTTGCTCCCATCTTCGCCGCGAGGCCGAGCCGATAGTCATTCACGTCCGTGACAAGGATCCGCTGGGCCCCGCAATGGCGGCAGATCGCGGCCGCCATGACGCCGATGGGACCCGCGCCCGTGATGAGGACGTCCTCACCGACCAGGTCGAAAGAGAGCGCGGAATGCGTTGCATTGCCCAGGGGGTCAAGGAAACTGGCGATCTCGGACGGGATTCCTGGGTGTACGTGCCAGGCGTTGCCCGCCGGGAGGGAGAGGTACTCGGCAAAGCAGCCGTCGCGATTCACTCCGATTCCAACGGTGTTCGTGCACAGGTGCCTGCGGCCGGCCCGGCAGCTGCGACACACTCCGCAGTAGATGTGCCCTTCGCCAGAGACGCGCTCGCCGATCTGGTAGCCGCGCACATTCTCTCCCATGGCAGCAATCTTTCCCACGAACTCGTGGCCGATCACCATGGGAGGCACGATTGTCCGCCGCGCCCACTCCTCCCAGTTCCAGATGTGCAGGTCGGTGCCGCAGATGGCGGCTTTGGTCACCTTCACAAGGAGGTCGTTGCCTCCGATGCGGGGGACCGGGACGTCTTCCAGGACCAGACCTTCCCCTGCCTCACGTTTCACCAGAGCTTTCATGCCCCGAGTATAGCAGAGCAAATGCGCCTGCGTGAAACGGCAGGATCACCACTTCACCAAGCACGCCCGGCGAGCGCGGGGGAACAAGGACGGCACGCTGATTGCCGCGGGCGCAAGCCTCTCTCTCGCCGCTGCAAAGACGACGGACGAGGCCGCGTCACCGCATGGCCCGCCGCGGCCCAGACCCGGATATCCCACAGCACTGCGGCCGCCCAGGCTGGAGACTTTCGACTGTCATCCACGCCCGGATCCGCGGCTGCTCCACTGCGAAGCTTGCGCTCAGGTCCGCCGTGTACGGGCCGATAGCCGCGCGGGCCTGGACGTTCAGCGAGTTGAGCGTCACGTCCAGGCTTGCATCGCCCCTATTGAAGGAGAACGACTGTGCGCCAAGGGGCAGGCCGGCAAGACCGGCGAAGAATACCGCGAGAGACCAAGCTCTCGTCACATGATCCTCTTCGGCTACTCCCCGGACACCGCAGCCTCGGGCACCGGCGTGCCGCGCTCAGCGTCGGGTTCAGCTTCTGCCGGGGGACCGGCCCACGCCGCGGGCTGGGAGGCTACTCTTTCGATCTCCGCCCGAACCCACCAATACCCCGCGGCGGCCACGCCGAGATTCGTCACCGCCAGTGCGATCCACGCGGCACGAAGCGGCATGCCCAGGGGATGAAGCAGAACGAACGCGGCGGGGATGGCTATTGCTACTCTCACCAGCGTCAGCGCGAAACCGGGCCACGAACGGCCCATGCCCTGGAGGGAGCTGATCTCCACGGTCATCATCGCGTACAGGCCGTACGTGAAGGGGATGGTGAGGAAATATGCGCGCGCATATTCTCTCACGCGCGTGTCCGTCGTGAAGACACCGATGATCTGGTTGTGGAAAGCGGCCACCAGGAGGCCGAAAGCCGTTGCGATCAGGAAGCCCCATGCGAGGGAGGCCCTGTATGCCGTGCGCACCCGATCGAAGCTCCCGGCGCCGGTATTCTGTCCCATGATCGCCAACGCCGCCACTCCGAACCCGATTGCCGGGAGGTAGGCGAAGAACTCCACGCGGAACCCGATGGAGAAGCTGATTGCCCCGGCTTCGGAGAACCGGCTGGAGATGATCACCGTGAGCAGAGACAGGGAGAGCGGTCCGATGACGTTCGTGAGAGCCGCGGGCAGACCGATGTTGACGACCTGGGCCACGGACGACCAGCGGATGCGGAGGCGTGCCCACTTCAGCGCGACCATCATCTTCGCCCGAGCCAGGATGACGAGACCCGCCGCCAGCACCAGCAGCTGGGCGAACAGCGTTGCGATCGCCGAGCCCCGAACACCCAGGGCCGGGAAGCCCAGCCAGCCGAAGATCAGGACAGGGTTGAGCGCGGCGTTGATGATCGTGGAGATGCAGGACAGGAGCGTGACGGTTGTGTTGTCGCCCTGAGAGCTGAAGGCGAAGATCACCGCGAACATCAGGAAGACGAGGATGGAGCCGCCGGAGATCCAGGTGAAGTACTGCTGGGCCAGGGGCAGGATGGAGCCGGTTGCGCCGGAGGCAACCAGCAGCTGGGTGCGGAACGCCAGGCAGATCACCGTGAAGATCACCCCCGCGATCGCGGAGAGAAGGAACGACTGGCCAAGGATCCGCTCGGCTTCCGCGATGTCCCTGCGGCCGATGTTCATGGCCATGAGCACGCCGGAGCCAACCGTGATGCCCATGCTGAGAGACACCATGACGAACAGGGTGATCTGCGAGATGCTGACTGCCGCGATGGCCTCCTTTGCGAGCTTGCTCACCCAGAATGCGTCCACCGCGTTGTAGAGAGTCTGGAAAAATATCGAAAGCATGACAGGCCATGCCAGCGACCAGATCTGTGGCATCAGCCTGCCCTGCGTCAGGTCTTGTCCGCGCAAACGGCGCCTCCTCCGTGGATTGCACGCAGAACACTCGATATGGAAGGCCCCGCGCGCATACCCCAAGGATATGAACCGGAGAGCGGTCTCGGCAACCGGAATCCGGCGCCGTCACCGGAATGTGACTCTTTGCCTCAGGCGTGCCTGCGGTTTATCAGCCACAAACCCAGCAGGATGATCACATCCGCGGACAGCCTGTTGAGCCAGATCACGAAATCGGGTCGAAATGCATCTTCCGCGAAGACGGCGATGACGATCTCCACGACCCAGAGGACCGCGATGACGATGGTCAGAACAGAGATGAGCCGGCTCGATCACATTGGCAAAAAGGGCAGCAAGCACGACCGCTCCCGCAGCCAGCTCGACGATTGCAACGATCAGGTCAGGCTGATGGGGTTGTTCGGGCCGCCGAAAAGCCGCGTCAGGCCGCGACCGAACTGGGAAGCACCGAATTCCAGTCGATGATCCCGATGAGGCCCAGGGGAAAGAGAAATAACGCCGCGACTATCTGCAGGACTCCAATAGCGTCGAAAGAAAGGGTTCGGCCGGCTGATGTCTGTCCAG
>DATKLB010000017.1:0-10934 GCA_035542615.1 Spirochaetia bacterium
TGACGCTGGTACTTCTGACTCACGGCGATTCCGACCATGCGGGAAACGCGGCATACCTGCAGAGAGAATACGGAGCAAAGGTTGCGATTCATCGGGATGACGCCGGCATGGTCGAACACGGCGACATGGGTTGGAACCGGAAAAAGAAACCGGACGCAATGTCTTTCATCATGAAGCTCATGGCCTTTGTCATGCAGGTCATTCTCAAGGCCGCAGCCTTCGAAACGTTCACACCGGACCTGCTGGTCGATGAGAGCTTTGACATGTCCAGGTATGGGCTTGAGGCCTCGATTCTCCATCTTCCGGGACATTCGAAGGGGTCGATCGGAATATTGACGCCCGCCGGAGCTCTCTACTGCGGCGATCTCCTCTACAACATGCCGGGCTTCTGTTGCATCGACACGCTGGGAGACTTTGAGTCCAGTGTGAGGAAACTGAAAGATCGCGGGATCACGACGATCTATCCCGGCCACGGGAAAGCCTTCAGAGAAGGAAGGTTCCCCAGGTCGTTGACGCTCGGCTGATCGACGCCCCGGTCCGGCTACTCCTTGATCTTCATTCCCCGGGCGAACTCCTGAGAGTACTCGATCATCTCCTGCTCGCTGGCAACTCCTTCCCTGGAGACGAAAGGTGTGTAAGCGAAATCGCCATTGACCGATGGGTGCGTACCGGCCATGAATGCGGGGTGAAGCATGCCGAGCCGGGTCTGGCCGTCTTCCGTGTAGGCTGGGGCGAGCACGCAGGCATGAAGTACGTCTTCAACAGGTCAGTCTCCGGGTCGTTGGAGTCGATGCGTGCGGTGAACACCACGACCATGTCGAGGCGGGGCACCACGAAAATGCTCTGGCCGTTGCGCCCGAGAGCGGCGTAGAAGGAAAGAGAAGGGTCAACCCACCACTGGAATCCATACTCCCAGCCTCCGTCCGCCGTGATGTGCGGACGCGTCGAGTCACGCACCCAGGATGCGGGCAGGATCTGTTTCCCGTCCCACATGCCCTCGTGGAGGTACAGGTAGCCCAGCTTTGCCATGTCACGCGGAGAAAGGCTCATCCCCCAGCCGCCGATCGGGATGCCCGACGGGTCTCTCTCCCAGTCCGGGTCCGCGATCCCCAGGGGATGGAAGAGCGCTTTGCGGGCAAAGTCGTAGGTGTTCATCCCGCTTGCCTCCTGAATGATTGCGGCAAGGACGTGCGAGCTTCCCGAGGAATAGTTGAAGACCTGGCCCGGCCGTGAAGCCATTGGCGCGTCCAGGACGAACTTCACCCAGTCGCGCGAGTACAGATACATCCGGTCATAGGTGTCGTCACCCTCCGCCCAGTCCAGCCCGGAGCTCATCGTCAGGAGATTCTCCAGGGTGATCGCCTTCTTTGAAGCATTGACTCCCTGGAAGCTTCTCCCGGGGAAAAAGTCCAGAACCGGGAGCATCACATCGGAGACGTACTTCCTTCCAACCGCGATTCCCATGAGCGCGGACACGAAGCTCTTGGTGCATGAATAGAGGGAATGGGCCGTCGACTGCTCGAAGGGCGCGAAGTACTTCTCCAATACTATGTAGCCGTGCCTGATCACGAGCAGACCGTGGAGGAGGAGCTTCTGCTGCTGCACGGAGGCAAGCGCGGCCTGCAGTGTCGCCTCGTTCATTTCCTGCGCCACGGGGGTGGAGGTTCGCCAGCCCCTCGTGGGCCAGTAGTCACTCCTGATCACGATTCGCCCCGCCGGCGCGGGGGGTGAGTGCACTGAGGGAGCTTTTCCCGAGCATGCCGATATCGCCACGATTGCCGCGCACAGGGGAATCCACGCTTCTTTCACCGTATGCTACCTGCCGTTGTTTCCCAGCTCGATCGTCCAGGAGCCTTTTTTCCATCTGCAACCGCGAACGCACCGCGGACCATGTGATGATCTTCAGGATATCTCTCAGTCGCACCGGAACCGCGGGGAACTACTATACAACAGTGACGACGAAAAATGCACCGGTCAGAAAACGGTTTTCAGGCCACTGATCATCTCCACTGCGCGAAGCCATGAATCCTTCTCTTCCTCGAAGCCCTCGGCGGCGCGGAGGTGGTCGTACCTGTCGATGAGCTGCTTCACCTGGGACGCAAGACCTTTCAGTCTTGCCCCCTGGGTCCGGACCAGGGCGCTTTTCACTTCCGGATCCTTTGCTTCGCTCATCGCCAGCGTGAAATGGGGGAAGCAGAGCGCCGCGGAGCCCGCCCAGGCCGCGGCCATCTCGGGATCCGCCAGACCGTGCAGGAGTGTGCGCACGTGGGCCTGGCGCATGCGGATTTCCGCCTGGCACGCAGGGCAGAGCCCCTGCTCGCTGCGGGCGGGGGAGCGCCGTCTCGGTCCCACTTCGAGGGATTCCAAGCGCAGCCGGAGCTGGTCGGCATAGAGAATGGCCGTTCCCAGCGCATCACCGAAGCTGGAAAGGATGTGCGCGTGGCGCGGGCAGAACCCCCGGGATCTTGCAAGCGCGGCGCGGATACCGACGTCGTTCACCTTCTCGTACAGCAGCCCCTCGAAGTACTTGCGGATCCCCGTGCGCTCCAGAACGCAGAAAGAGCAGCGCCGGGATTTTCGTAGCTCCTCCAGCAGCTCGTAGTAGGCGAGGTGCTTTTCGTATTTCCTGCTTTTCATTTCAGGCGGAGGCGGCTTCGGGAGCTGTGGCAAACCAGGCTGCCACGGCCGCAAGGAGCGGAGGCGCAAGGGACAGTACAAAGCGCGCTCCGTTCACCGTTATCTCCACCCCTTTTTGCCCGGGCGCAACAGCCTGGATGCGCGAGCGGGCCATGAAGAAGCTGTCCACGCCATAGGAATGATCGGATTCCGGAGGATCTCGCATGGACACCAGCTCCCAGGGGGTCAGGACCAGCATGTGGCCTCGCTCGATCCAGCCCCTCTTCCTGCGCGGCTCGCACAGAAACTGAAAATCCCGCGGAGCATTCGGGTCCAGGGTGGAGAACGGCCAGGCGAGAAGGAAGTTCCATTTGAAGGGAAGCGGTGGAGCTTTCCCGCTGGGCTGCGGCGGGGCGCAACCGGGAGCGGCAATTCTCCTTCTCAGCGTGTGAAGGGGTGGCTCGAGCACCCGGCGGCAGACAGTGTTGTACCGAATTGTCAGCCGCTGATCTCGTGCCAGGAAGCTGAGCCTGCCGTAGAGAAGAATCTGTACATCCTCGATGGCGGCCAGATCCTTGAGGGTGACGATCACCTTCGTGCCCGGTTCGGGCTTGGCAGCCCACAGACCGACCGCCCGGGCGCCGACGGCAAGGACCTGGAGCGGAGTTATCACTTTCTGGTTCCCCAAACCTGTCGCGCGCACTGAGGACGGAATGATCAGGATCTGCCTGAGCTCCTCGACGCCGCAGGGACCTTCCAGGGAATCGAAGGCGCCGACTGGCATCTCTTCGAGGTTCCTGGGAACGCACGGATGGCCTGCATAATTGCCGCGAAAATAGAAGCCGCCGTCCTGCTCCGAGTACGGCATCTCCCAGCTTTCGGCCGGGTCCTGCGGCCGCCGTTTCCTGACGAACAATTCCCTGACTTTCATGATGCGTCGAGGCTATTCGCCCAGGCCGGGGCTGTCAATCGAGTCTGCAGACGATCCTGCACCGCCGACCGGCTTGTGATATACAATACCTTCCCGGGAGGAAAAGCATGTCCATCAAAACCGAATGGGTGAGTTACGGGGATCAGTCTGGATACCTTGCCGTGCCGGAGCACGCGGCGCCTCCGCTGCCAGGCGTGGTCGTGATCCAGGAGATCGGGGGGGTGAGCGATCACATCGAGGACGTGACGCGCAGGATCGCCGCCGCGGGTTACGTTGCGCTTGCCCCGGATCTTTTTGCCGTGAATGGCAAAAGACCTGTGCCGCTCAGCCGGGAGAGGGTCAACGGCGCCATGGCGTTCATGCGGCAACTGCCGCCCAACGCCTGGGGCGACCCCGCTGTGAGGGATACTGGACTTGCGAAGCTGCCGGAGAACGATCGTCGGCTGATCGGTGAGAGCCTGGGACAGCTCCTCAGTTTCCTGGCACCCGCCCGCCTCGAGGGCGTGGTTGGCCAGCTTCGAAGCGCGGTTCGCTACCTCAGGTCGGAAAGACCCGATACCCGGCAGCAGCGCGTGGGATGCGTCGGCTTCTGCATGGGGGGCGGGCTTTCGGCGCTGCTGGCGTGCGAGGAGCCCGAGCTTGCGGCCTGCGCCATCTATTACGGAAACTCGCCGTCGGCAGAGAAGGCAGCAAAGATCAGGTGTCCCGTGATCGCCTTCTATGGAGAGAAAGATGAGCGCGTCAACGCCGGCGTGCCCGGATTCGCGGAGGCGATGCAGAAAGGCGGGAAGTCATTCGAGCACCATACCTACCCCGGCGCCTTCCATGCATTCTTCAACGATGACGGGCCAAGGTACAACGTGGCGGCAGCGCGGGATTCCTTTGCCCGGTTGCTGGCGTTTTTCGTGAAGACCCTCACCGAGTAGGAGGTCCCGCGCGTGGACCAGTTCTCCGAATGCCTCGTCATGGCAAAGCCCGCGGGCCCCGGCTGCAACATGCGGTGCGGCTACTGCTACTACCTTGGAAAGGCGGCCTTGTTTCCGACGGGGCCATGGCGCATGTCGGAGGATCTGCTCGAGCGCTACATCGAGCAGCGCCTTCAAGCATCCCCGGGCCCGACGACCCACTTCGAGTGGCATGGCGGGGAACCCACGCTTCTTGGATTGGAGTATTTTCGCCGCATCGTCCGTTTGCAAAAGGATCACTGTCCGCCCGGGCGCAGCGTGACAAATGGAATCCAGACGAACGGCCTCCTTGTCGATGAAGCCTGGGCTCAGTTCCTGCGTCAGGAAAGCTTCTCCGTCGGTCTGAGCATCGATGGACCCGCGGATCTGCACGATGCGTTTCGAAAGACCGCCGGCGGAGGCACCACGCACGCTCAGGCGACAGACACTTTTCGCCTCCTCAAGCAGCAAGGCGTTTTCTGCAATGTTCTTTGTGTGCTCCACGCGGCAAACGTGGAGCAACCGGACACGGTCTATGACTTCTTCCGCGCGCTCGGGGTGAGCCACCTTCAGTTCCTGCCCCTTGCGGCGCTCCAGGGCAACGTGAGCGCTGCTGGCGCGCAGCCGGAGGCTGTTGGCGCGTTCCTGTGCCGGGTCTTCGACCGATGGATCGCGGAAGACGTGGGTCGAATCGTGATCCAGACCTTTGACGAGGCCCTGCGTCCGGTCTACGGGGTCCCGCATGCACTCTGCGTTCATCGGGAGACCTGCGGGGATGTCGCCGTGCTGGAGCATGATGGAGGCTTGTATGCGTGTGACCACTTCGTAGATCCCGATCATCTCATCGGGAATCTGCGGGACCGCACCATGGCTGACCTGGTGAACGACCCGCGCATGAGGCAATTCGGCCAGGCCAAGCGGAACACGCTTCCCCGGGTCTGCCGGAAGTGCGACGTCCTCTTCGCGTGCAACGGCGGGTGCCCTAAAGACCGCACGGCCGTGGCCCCTGGCGGCGAGCCTGGCCTCAACTGCCTGTGCCCGGCCTACAAGAGCTTCTTCCGGCACAGCAGGCCCGGCCTCTATCGCCTCGCAAAACACATGAGAGCCGGCCGCTCGCTCAGGTCGTTCTCGGTCCGCGCGTGAGACTGGTCACGCAGCGCTCAGATCAGACCTGCTGCTTTCCCCCGGGGTAACGCGCACGGAGTTCCACAAGGTTCCCGGCCTGGAGACCAATCCCTTCACGCGGACAACGATGATGGAAGTCGCTCCTGTTGCCGGGGCGGCCGTTTGCGCGCTTTTGAAAGGGAAGGCCGAGATCGTGACCGGCTTCATCGACAAGGTCATGGCGTTCAGCGCCCGCCCGGAAAACTCCTTGACACCACGCCGCCTGAGCAGAAAATATCGATGGCGGTGAACGCAAACTCGAGTCACGATCCCGGAATCCACAGGATCACTGCCCGGGCGGACCGGCGCGCCTACGGCATGGGACTTGGGGTGATCCTCCTCGACGATGTCTATCCCGGCTTCCCCGGCGACGTTCGAAACGCGAGCGCCTACCCTTTCCCCATCCAGTACGAGGTCGCTGAAGGCGTGGACATCCAGCGACTGGTTGTGGAAAAGGACAAATCGTTCTGCCTGGAGCCCATTCTGAAGGCCGAGCGCAGGCTGGAGCGCATGGGGTGCCGGGCGATTGCCGCCGAGTGCGGCTACTTCGCCTGGTTCCAGCGCGAGGTGTCGGCAGCGGCAAACGTCCCTGTCTTCATGTCCAGCCTGATCCAGGTGCCGCTAGCGCAGGCGACCGTCGGCCCTGAGAAAGTCGTCGGCATCCTGGTGGCAAACGCGGGGTACCTGACCGACCGCCACCTGAGCTCGGTCGGCATCAGTCTCGGATCGAATTACGTTGTCGGCGGGGCCATGGACGACGGCCGATGCGAGGAGTTCGATCACCTGTGGACGGGAGGTCGGCGGACCGACCCGCCGTCAGCGATCTACGAAAAAGCCGAGGCCGAGCTCGTGCGGGTCGGGACCGAGTTCTTCGGCAGCCATGCAAATATGGGTGCCATGGTGCTGGAATGCACCGGGTTCCCGCCTTTCGCGCGCGCCCTGCAGCGAATCATCGACATCCCGGTCTTCAGTTGGGGCACCCTGCTCGACTACGCCTGGTCTGTTGCCGTACATCGCGACTACTATGGTCATGTCTAGCCCGCAAATTTCGATTGACAACCCGGGGTTGCATGCTATACTCAAGTTCTAAATAGTGAAATTGATTTCCGCATAGTAGAAAAGGCTGATTCCGGGGAGAATGCAGTGAAGCCCGTGACCCTCATGGTTCCAGGTCCCGTTCAGGTGAGCCAGTCCGTGCTCGACCGCATGGCGGCCACCCAGGTGCCCCACTATGGGGAAGAGGCAATCGCCGCTTACAACGCCTGCCTGGAGAAGCTGCGGCCGCTTTTCGGCCTGCGGGACGGGGGCAACGTGTATCTTTTTCCCGGCTCGGGAAGCATCGCCAACGAGGTCTGTTCGGCAACATTCATCCGCCCGGGGGATGAGGTGATCGTCGCCACCAACGGGACCTTCGGCGACCGGGTTCGTGACCAGGCCGCCTCCTACGGCGCGCGCATCGTGGAGGTGCGCTCGCGGGAGGGACAGCCGGTGACCGCCGCAATGATCGAAGAGGCGCTCCATGCCCACCCCGAGGTGTCGTTGATCATGGCGGTGCACCTGGAGACCTCCACGGGTGTGCTCAACCCCATCGAAGGCATCGGCGCCGTGGCCGGACGGCATGGCGTCCCGTTTGCCGTGGACGCCGTCTCCTCGTTCGGGACGGAGATCATCGAGATGGAGACGTGGAACATCTCCATCTGCTCAACGGCAACGCAGAAGGGACTGGAGGCGCCGCCAGGGCTTGGCATCGTAGGGGTGAGCAAGGCCGGGTGGGATACGCTTCTGAGGAGAAAAGCAACCGGGACTGGCTGGTTCCTCAACCTTCTTCTCTGGAAGAAAGTGCAGGAAGGCAAAGAGATCAGGAAGGGGGTGGTGTATCCCCTGCCGGTGACGATGCCCGTGAATAACGTGTTTGGCCTCCTTCAGAGCCTCGAAGAGATCGACAGGGAAGGGTGGGAGGCGCGGATCCTGCGCCACCGAAGGATTGCGCAGGCGGTGCGCGAAGGGATGCAGTGCATGGGATTCCAGCTATTCCCGGACAAGGGCTGCTACGCCAACGCGGTCACCTCCGTCAGCAACAACCTGCCCATCCAGGTCTCTGAGCTCATCGGTTTTCTCAAAGAGTTCGTCCACATCGAGATCAGCAACGGCCTTTTCGAGCTGTACAACAAGCTGATCAGGATCGGTCATATCGGGCAGACCGCGGAGAGAGAATACGTGGTGCCCGTTCTTTTCGGGATCGAGCATTTCCTGAGGAAGAAAGGCCTGAACCTCGCGCTGGGTTCGAGCCTTGGAGGAATCGAACGACTCTGAAAACCGTTTCAAGAGGAGGTGTGGCATGAGGAAGAGAATCCTGGCACTGGCGCTTGCGCTTCTGTGCCTCGGGAGCATGGCGTTTGCCGCAGGCGGCGCCCCGGTGAGGGTGATCATCATTCCCCCCGCCGCGCTGACCCCGGGCCATCTCGTCGATGGGGCCGGGGCGATCTTCGCCAGCTTCGTGTACGACTGGCTGTTCAGGATCAACGGGCAGACGGGCAAAGTCGAGCCGTCGCTCGTTGAATCCTACACCACGTCGCCCGACGCGAAAGTGTGGACCATGAAGCTGCGCAAGGGGATCAAGTTCCATCACGGGACCGTCTTCAGCGCTGATGACGTGGTCTATACCGTCAACCGGTGGCTGGACAAGAAGCTCGGAATGGCGCCCTACGGCGTGTTCAACGGACTCGTTCAGAAGGTGGACAAGATCGACGCTTCCACCGTCAGATTTACCCTCACCCAGACTGACGTGGAGTTCTATCTCAAGTTCCTGGACTACAACACTCCCATGACCGCTCATGACTATGACAACGACAACCTGGGAGAGACCAAGCCCTCCGGCACGGGTGCGTTCCTGGTGGACTCCCTGGTTCCCAAGGAGCGGGTCGAATTCAAAGCCAACAAGGGCTACTGGGTGAACGGCGCGCCGGCTGTGGACAGCGTGGAGCTGCTGTTCATCCCGGACACGGAAACCGAGATCAAGATGATGGAGGCCGGACAGGCGGACGTGGTCACCGATCTCAGCGTGGACCAGTACAAGAGGCTGAACGCGAACCCCAACACTACTGGCCTCTTCATCAAGCTGGGGCACCACGTTGCCGTCTCCATGCGGACCGACATGCCGCCGTTCAACGACCTGCGCGTCCGCCAGGCCATGAAGCTCGTGGTGGACAGGCAGAAGATGCTGGACACCGTCATGTTCGGCATGGGATCTCCCGGCAATGACACTCCCATCGCCCCGTTCAACCCCTTCTATGACGACCTTGGCGGCATCAGGCAGAGGGACGTGGAAAAGGCAAAGGCCCTCCTGGCAGAAGCCGGCTACACCGACAAGAAGCCTCTGAGCGTCACGCTGTACTGCAGCTCGAACACCCCGCCCGAGCTGGACGTCGCCCTGACGTACCAGCAGATGGCCAAGGATGCCGGCATCGATGTGGAGATCAGCACGTCGCCTCGGGACGTCTACTACGCGAAGCATTGGCTGCAGGAGACGTTCACGGCGACGCTGTGGGGACATCGGGAGGACGTGACTCAGCTCCTGAGGCTCGCGTACATGTCAAAAGGCCCATGGAACGAGGGACACTACGCCAACCCGGAGCTGGACAAGAACATCCAGCTCGCCACGTCCACCACGGACGTCGCGAAGCGCAAGGAGTATTTCAAGAACATCCAGCAGATCCTCCATGATGACGGCCCGACCATCATCTCCTTCTTCCAGCCGTATTTTGGAGCAACCTCGAAGAGGATCACGGACTTCTATCTTACGCGCAACTGGATCAATGACTATCGCTTCATAAAGCTCGCGTCACAGTAGCGCGCAATCTCCAGGGCTCCTTCCGGCCCGAGCGGGTCGGAAGGGGCCTCTTTCGAGGACGAGGGATGCTTCGATACATGCTGAAAAGATTCGGTCTCATTCTCGTCTCGCTCTTCGCCGCGTCCGTCATCATCTTCCTGATCACCGAGATCATCCCGGGAGACGTTGCCCAGATGATTCTCGGGCGAAATGTGACCCCGGATGCGCTGGCGGCCCTTCGCGAACGCCTCGGCCTGATGAACCCGCCGTATGTCCGCTATCTGCATTGGCTGGGGGGAATCCTGCAGGGAAAGCTGGGGGACTCGCTTTCCATGCAGGGGGTGCACATCTCGGATCTCATCATCCGCAAAGGTCTGAACTCCCTGTTCCTTGCCGCCGCCTCGACAATCCTGCTCGTTCCTCTCTCCCTTCTCCTGGGTGTGATCGCCGGATTGAAGGAGCAGAAGTGGCCTGACAGCGTCATCTCCACCTTTTCCCTGATCGCGATCTCCCTTCCCGAGTTCATCTCAGGCACATTCCTGATGCTCGTGTTCAGCGTGTGGCTGAGATGGCTGCCGGCCGCCAGCTCGATCAATCTCGACGTGAGCCTGTTCCGGCAGCTCCACCTGCTCGTTCTGCCTGTCGTGACCGTGTCCCTGGTGCTCCTGGGATACGTGGCCCGCATGGTGCGCGCCAGCGTGATCGAGGCCTCGCGGTCTCCGTATGCGCGGACAGCCATCCTCAAGGGGCTCCCGCCTCTGCTGGTGAACTCCCGTCACATATTGAAGAACGCCCTCCTGCCGTCAGTCACGATCATCGCCATGAACATCGGCTGGCTGTTCGGCGGGATCATCATCGTCGAATCGGTCTTCGGCTACCCCGGCCTGGGGAGCCTCGTCCTGTTCGCCATCACGCAGAGGGATGTGCCCCTGATCGAGGATGTCGTTCTGCTGATGGCCGCCGCGTATCTTGTCCTGAACCTTCTTGCGGACATCGTCTACGCCCTGCTGAATCCGCGGATCAGGTATTGACGATATGAGCATGGCACGCCCGCTCCGTGACACGAGCTGTCCCGACAACGAACAGTCGAAGCTCCGCCAGATTGTCGACGATGTGGGCAGCTCGCTCAGGACCTTTCTCGACACCCTGCGCCGGCTGTGCGCTTCCCGCGCTGCCCTCATCAGCATGGTCATCCTGCTGTTCTGGCTTCTCATGTCGATCATCGGGCCCCTGGTGACCCCCTACAACCCGACACGACAGAACATCGTGGACAGGTTCAAAGGCCCCTCGCTCCAGCACCTCTGCGGCACGGACCGCTTCGGTCGGGACGTGTTCAGCAGGATCGTGATGGGAAGCAGGACAGTATTTCTGCTCTCCGCATCCTCCACGCTCGCGAGCCTGGTCATCGGAACTTTTGTCGGACTGGCGTCGGGCTATGCCGGGGGAGCCG
>DATKLB010000018.1:0-12687 GCA_035542615.1 Spirochaetia bacterium
AGCCCGATGATGAGGAACACGATCAGGACCATGATCACCATGAACCTGATCATCAGCCACGTGAATCCCGAAATTCCCTTGTCGAAGCTGGTGAGCGGCCGTTGTCCGGCGAGCTTCCTGGTGATGGCGCCGAAATACGTGCGAGAGCCCGTGTTGACGACCACGCCGCGGGCCGTTCCCGAAAGCACATTGCTCCCCTGGAAACAGGCATTCGGCAGCTCGAGCGCCGATCTGCCGTTGCCCTCCGCGGGCGCCGAGCTTTTTTCCACGGGCATCGACTCTCCCGTGAGAGCGCTCTGGCTGACGAAGAAGTCCTTCGTGGCGATCAGGCGTATGTCGGCGGGTACGAGGGAGCCGGCCTCCAGGACCACGACATCCCCGGGGACGATCTCTGCGAGGGGAATCTCCGTCTCCTTTCCGTCCCGAAACACGTTTGCCGTGGTGCGCACCATGGCCTGCAGTTTCTCCACTGCCCGGCCGGACCGCTCCTCCTGGATGGCGGACAGCCCCACGCTGAGCAAGACCATCCCGCCGACCACCAGAAATGAGCGAAGATCTCCCATGAAGAAGGAAACGGCCGCAATGATAAGAAGCTGGATGACAAGCGGATTTGCAAAGCGGCGGATGGTGCGGGTAAAGGCCCCGCCTTTCTTCATGCTGACCTCGTTGCGGCCGAACTCCTTGAGCTTCTCCTCCGCTTCCTCTGCTGTCAGCCCCTTTTCCCGTCCTCCAAGGCGGTTGAGGCACTCCTCGGATGTGCGCGAGCACGCCTCGATGAGCGTCCTCTCCTGCTCCGCGCTGACGACGGAAGCGGATGGATTCCTCATGAGCTTATCTCTACCGCTCCGAACAGCATGAGTCAAGCTTGCATTTTTTCGTTATACTCCCCGCAAGCGGTATGACCGATCTTTCCGAGACTCTGAACTCTCCCGCGGCAGCGGACCGCCTTGCGGCGCTGCGCGACCTCGTGCGCGCAGAGGCGAGGGCTGGCGCACCGCCGACCACACGAGAAGTGAACAACCACGTCCACACCTTCTACTCGTTCAGCCCGTATTCGCCGACGGCCGCGGCGCGGCGCGCGCATGCTGCCGGGCTCCTGGCCGTCGGGGTCATGGACCATGACTCGATTGCCGGGGCTGACGAGATGCGCGAGGCGGGGAGAATCCTTGCAATTGCCACGACGTCGGGTTTCGAGATGCGCGTCAACGCCACTGGCACATCGCTCGAAGGCCGGAAGTTCAACAATCCCGACTCCACGAACATCCTCTACATGACTCTGCATGGGATTCCTGCCCGCAGCGTCGAGGCTGTGCGCCGGTTCCTCGAGCCCATCCAGGCCGCCCGGGAGGCGCGGGACAGGTTGATGGTGGAGCGGCTTGATACTGTTCTGCCTGTCTATGGGATCGAACCGCTTTCCTGGCGCAAGGACGTGTGGGAGGCCTCGAAGGCGTCGGAGGGCGGCTCGATAACGGAGAGGCACATCCTCTACGCCGTTGCGCGGAAGGTCGTGGACAGGGTCGGCAAGGGTGAACGGCTTCTTTCGTTCCTGCGCGATTCGCTCGGGCTCAGCCTTGCCCCCCGGCTGGCATCCTGGCTTGGAGATGAGGGGAACCCTTTCCTTCTGTACGACCTGCTGGGGCTCCTGAAAAGCTCGTTTCTGGGCAAGGTCTTCATCCAGCCGGACGAGAAGGAATGTATCCCCGTGGCGGAGGCGGTGCGTTTTGCTGAGAAGGTGGGAGCCATTCCCTGTTACGCGTACCTGGGGGATGTCACTGACTCTCCGACGGGCGACAAGAAAGCGGAAACCTTCGAGGACAGCTACCTGGATGAGCTCATGGCGGAGTGCAAGCTGCTGGGGTTCCGTGCCATCACGTACATGCCGCCGCGCAACACCCTGCGGCAGTTGCTGAGGGTGCAGAAGCTGTGCGCCGCCTATGGCTTCATGGAGATCAGCGGCGTGGACATCAACAGCCCGCGACAGTCCTTCAACTGCCCGGAGCTGACCCGTCCCGAGTTCGCCCATCTCATCGACGCCACGTGGGCCCTGATCGCGCACGAGAAGCTCGTTGAGGTCGACGAGCGCCTGGGCCTCTTTCATCCCGGCAACCCGCTTGCCGCGCGGCCGCTCGCAGAGCGCATCGGCGCGTATGCGGAGGTCGGGAAGTTCCTGGATCCTGCTGAAATCCGGGCCGCCATGGATCACCCGCTCGTCGCTTCCTGGCTAGACCGATAACAAAAAGTTATTCCGTGTTGACCCGCTATCTATGGAAGAGAGCCGCTCCACGGGAGTACCCTACGCTTTGATGCAGGCAAAAGTTCTCATCGTCGAGGACGTGCGGGAGATGGCCGAGCTCGTGCGCCTCTATCTTCAAAAGGAAGGAATGGAGGCGACCATCCACGAGACCGGTGAGGCCGCCCTCGACGCGTTCGAGAAGGAAAAGTTCGATCTCGTGGTGCTGGACATCAACCTGCCCGGTATCGACGGGTTCGAGTTTCTCCAGAGGCTGCGAAAGACCAGCGCGGTCCCGGTGGTGATCGTCTCGGCCCGGGACACCGATGAGGACATGATCCTCGGTCTGGGGGTCGGCGCGGACGAGTTCGTCACGAAGCCGTTTTCCCCGAAGGTGCTCGTCGCCCGGGTCCGGGCAATCCTGCGCCGGGCTACTGATCTCAGGGCTGTCGCGAACAGCGTGAGGTTCGGCGAGTATCTTCTGGATCTCGACGGCTACCTCCTGAAAAAGGGCGCGCAGAAGATTCCTCTTTCCACGAAGGAGTTCGAGGTGCTGGCCCTGCTCGCCACGCATCCGGGGAAGGCCATGAGCCCGGAGAATATCTACTCACAGGTCTGGAGCAACCAGTACGGCGATATAACGGCTGTTGCGGTGTATGTCCAGAGGCTCCGCAAGAAGATCGAGGCGGATCCTTCGGCACCCCGATACATCGAGACGGTCCACGGGATGGGATACCGGTTCAACCGGGAGATGATCCACGCATGAAGCTGCGAACCCAGTTCATTCTCCTTGTTGCCGGGATCGTCGTCGTGCCCATCCTCGTCGGCGCCCTGGTTGTCATGTTCGAGTATCTCTCATCCCGCGGCAGGGAGCCTGCTCCCAACTACCCCCTGGTCATGTCTTGGATCCGCGGGCAGGTCCCTCGCGCGGTCCGCAGCCATGATTTCAAGGGGCTGGCCGAGCACCGTCCGCCCGGACTGGACTTCCTCATCCTCGACGACAGGAACACGATTACTTTCTCCACCATCCCCGCGCTGCCGTCGGGCGTCTCCGCGGAGAAAAGCGATCTGTTTCGCTACATGCGCCGCAACGTGGACAGCTTCCACTTCACCTTCGACAGCCCGAAGGAGCAGGGCGAGCCGGAGTACCTGGTCATTCTCAAGCTCCCACGGATGAGGCCGGACAGGGCAACGTTTCTCAACCAGCTTCTTCTGGTCGTAACCTGGAGCATGGTCACCCTGCTGGTCTTCTCCTCTCTCATGAGCGTGCTTATCCTTCGGTCCCTCAACGGGTCCATCCTGAAGCTGGAAGGGGCAACGCGGCGCATCGCGGAGGGAGACCTGGACTTCGAGCTTCCCGCCCGGGGAAACGATCGGATCGCCTCCCTGACGCGGAGCTTTGACAGGATGCGCCGGGCGCTCAAGGAGGAATACGCGCGCCGCTCGCGGTTCATCATGGGCGTGTCGCACGACCTGCGCACGCCGTTGACTCTCATCCAGGGGTACGTGGAGGCCATCACCGACGGTTTTGCCTCGGAGCCCGACACCCAGAAGAAGTACCTCTCCATCATCCTTGACAAGACCCACGCGCTGGAGGCCATGATCGGCGAGCTCATCGAGTTCGTGAAAATGGAAACCGGCGAATGGCGCATGACGCATCACGACGTGGCGTTGAAGGGCTTCCTCGTGGATAACGCGCGGCGCTTCGCCGAGGACGCCCGGATATTGAAGAGAGAGTTTTCCTGGTCGGTGGACGTGCCCGAGACGGTCTTTGTCCGCATGGACGCGGGCCTCTTTGCGCGGGCCCTGGAGAACCTCGTCGGCAACGCAATCCGCTACACGGAAGAGAACGGGAAGATTGCGATGACGGCCGCCGTGGGCACCACCGAGGCAATCCTCTCGATCACCGACACGGGAATCGGGATCCCGACGGAGGATATCGGAAAGATCTTCGATCCCTTCTACCGGGGCACGAACTCCCGCCGGGAACAGGGGTTCGGGCTGGGTCTGACCACGGTGCGGTCGATCATCGAGAGTCATGGCTGGAACATCTCGGTTCGTTCCACGGTCGGTCAGGGGACGTCCTTTACCATTCGCATGCCCGTGGCCGCAAAGGTCGCGCCATGACGCCGCATGCGCTGTCAGAGCTGATTCGCGGAAAGTGCCTCTTCTCCTACGCCCGTTCGGGAGGACCCGGGGGACAAAACGTCAACAAGGTCGCCACGAAGGTCATAGCGCGCCTCCCCCTGTCTGCCGTGTCGTTCCTTACCGAGGAAGGCAGAGGCATCCTCGAGATGCGGCTCGCCCGGCGCATCAATGCCGAGGGGCAGATCGTGGTAGCCGTGCAGGATACCCGCGAGCAGGCAAGAAACCGGGAAATCGCGGTGCGGCGGATGTCCGAGCTCATCTCGATGGCGTTGCGTAGACCGCGGAAGCGCGTTGCTACCCGGCCCAGCGGCCGGGCCCGCGAAGCCCGGCTGCGCTCGAAAAAGCTGCACTCGGCGGCAAAACGCCTGCGCAGGGTAGAGGCGCAGGACTGAACTTTTCTTGACATCCGGCTATCCGGCTACTACGCTTTTAGGTTGATATCTGAACTCAGCGCGAAATGTCCGAGGATAGCCGCCCATGCACCGCGTCTGCCCGCCGGTCGAAGAGAGCTCACCGGCAGGAAGGGAAGGGGAATGTCAGAGGAAGACCTGCAGAACCTCCGGCGAGAGGTGGACCGGCTCACTCACGAGCTGGAAGATGTGCGCATCATCAACGAAAATACCATCGAGCACAGCACGCAGCTCGAGAACACTCTCATCGAGCAGAACACGCGTCTTGACCTTCTGAAGGACAAGATGAAGAAGTACCTGTCTCCGCAGCTCTACAAGGCCCTTGTCGGAGGGACGAGCAACGCCGAGATCATCCACAAGCGCAAGAAGCTCACGATCTTCTTTTCCGACATCGTCAACTTTTCCGCCATTACGGACTCGATAGAATCGGAGCTGCTCTCCGATGTCCTCAACCAGTACCTGAACCGGATGGCCGAGATCGCCACCAAGTGGGGCGGAACGATCGACAAGTTCATGGGCGACGGAATGATGGTCTTCTTCGGCGACCCTGAGTACATCGACGACCTCACGCACGCGCAGAACTGCGCCCGCATGGCCATCGACATGCTCTCCGAGCTCGGCGTCCTGCGCGCGCATTGGCGGGAGATGGGGATGTTCCAGACCCTGCGCGTGCGCATGGGCATCAACACCGGCTACTGCACGGTCGGCAACTTCGGATCGAACAACCGGATGGAGTACACGATCGTCGGCGGCCAGGTGAACATCGCCTCGCGCCTGCAGACTCTGGCTGAGCCGGACTCCATCTACATCTCCCAGGCCGTGTTCGCGTTGATCCAGGACGTGACGGAGTGCGAGTTCGTGGACAACATCTCCGTGAAGGGAATCCATTACCCCATCGAGGTGTATCGCCTCATGGGCATGAAGGGAGAGAATGCACAGTCCGCTTCGCCGCTGCAGCGTCGGAAGAACGGGTTCGTCCTCAAGGAGATCGACTACGATGCGTCCTCCACCGGAGAGCATGCGACGGAGGAGCTGCGCAAGGCCCTGCGCTCCGCGCTGAAGATGCTGGAGGAGGGCGGAAAGGGGAAGAAGCCGTGAGCACAAACGGGGATCCCGGCCCGTCGCCGGACGGCCGCATCTCTCTTACCCTGCCTGCGCGCGACTTCTCCCTCGACTGGCGCAGGTACAATCTCGTTGCGAATTACATTGCCGAATATGCCTCCTACTTCTACGAGCACAAGGACAGGGCGGAGAACGTCATCTCCAGCGTCTTCTATGAATTGCTGGAGCACATGGCGTCGATCAGCCGCGAGGACGCTCACCTGGCGCTGCGCCTCGCGGCGGAGAACAACCACCTGCTGTTCGAGATCGCGAGCTCCGGTGTCGATCCCCAGAACAGGATCCGTCACGAACGCCTGGTGGCGGAGCTGAATGCCGATCGCATCGAGAAACTCTACCGGGATCTCCTCGAGTCCGCCTCGGATGCGCAGGATTTCAGCGGGACGTTCGGCCTGGCGCTTCTCGCGCACGACTACCACGCAGAGATCTCCACGCAGACCGGAGGCGCGGGCTCAGTCCTGCTGCGCGCAACCGTGGGACAGGAAGAGATGAACCCATGACGGTCAGCGGAGAGCGGTACGTCGTGAGCTTCGATCCTCTCGATCAGGAGGTCACGTTCGAAGGGTATGTACGCACGGCCAGTCAGCAGGACCTGCAGTCGATCATGGACTACCTGGTGGACGTGCACGGGAAACAGAACGGCAGCATGTGCCTGAACTTCCGCAAGCTGCGCTATATGAGCTCCGCGGGGCTGAAAGTGGTTGCGGATTTCCTCAGGTACGCCAGACAGTCACGCAGACTTTCCATAAAAATCGTCTGCTCGAAAGTCGTTCCCTGGGAAGCGAAGTCCCTCGCGCCTCTGTCCGGCATCTGGGACCAGATCGATTTCCAGGTGTATGACGAGCACTTCTATGAGAGCCAGGGGATTATCGAGGACGCGGGATTCATTCCGCTGCTCCGCAACCAGACCCGCCTCCTGTGGCCCCGCGAAAAGCCGGTGCTCGTGGAGCATGGGCTGCGGGAAGGCATGCGGGTGGCCGATATCTGCTGCGGGTGCGGGGACGTGGCGCTTCTCATAGCCCGGGAGATGCGGATCAGCGGCATCATCGGCGTGGACCACTCACTGCCCGCCATCGACCATGCGAACCGTCTGCAGAGAGAGTTCGAGGTCACCAACGCGGAGTTCCGCCTGGGAGACGCGACTGCCCTCATGATGGAGGATGACGTATTCGATTTCGTGCTCTGCAGGCTCTCCATTCAGATTTTCAGCCGGCCGGAGCTGATTCTGCGGGAATTGCACCGCATCCTGCGCCCCGGCGGCAGGTTGTATCTCACCGGTGAAGACTACGACCTGATTGTCGGGTACCCGAACGAAGCGGAGATCCGGACCGTGTACGATCGGGCGGGTCGCTACGGGCAGCAGATCGGGATGGACCTGTACAACGGCAGGAAGCTCTACGCTGCCCTGACGGGATTGAAGATGAGAAGTATCAAGGTGGACACGATCGACGCGGACAACCTGGGGCAGAACCGGTCGATCTTCGCGGACGTGATCGCGAGCTGGCGGCATTTCTCCGCTGAGACGATCGGGAAAGAGATCAGTCTCTCGGAGGAAGAGCGCTCCTCGTTGCTGGTCGGCTATGACGCCCATCTCGCCACCATCCGCCATCCCTACGGCTACACGAAGTGGAGCGTTGTTGCAGCCTCGGGAGAGAAGGCCAGGTAAAGGAAGGACTCCCATGCGCATGCGGTTCAAGGCCAAGCTGCTCCTCTTCACTCTCTCAGTCGTCCTCATTCCGACATTTGGACTGGTGGTCTTTTTCATCAGCAACTTCAACTCTCTGACGCGCTTCTCCCTGGAGAAGAATGCCGACGGCATCCGGCAGTCCAACAAGGAGTTCCTCACAAACCTCGCCAACGACAAGGCGCGGCTCATCAGTCTTCAGTTCAAACGCGCAGTCGACAGCGTGACCATCTTCGGCAAGGCAGCCCAGCGGCTGGTCGACGACTCCGACGAGCTCTCGGGCCTGGATGACGTCTACCGCACGCGGATCTTTCACGACACCCTGATCCCGTACAAGGGCGCGCTCACCAATGGGCCCGGAGACTCGGTGAACGTGCTCATTCCGCCCTCCCTGGCGCAGCGGGTTCGGGCGCGCACCTTCCTGCGGGTCAGCTCATTCCTCAACCTCCTGATCGGGCCGGTTTTCGAGAGCTACGAGAACAACATCTTTCTGTATTTCGTTGGGGATCGGGCCGACCCGGTGACCCGGGCATTTCCAAACATCGGTCTCGCCACGGTCCTCGGGCCGTCCCTCGACACCCTTTTCTGGAAGGATTTTTTCCGGGACAATGTGCCCTACTGGGAGCGTTTCTACACGGACAAGAGCTTCCATGACGGGGTGATGGCCTCCGTGGGAAGCCCGGTGACATTCGATCCGCCCTACGAGGACGCCGCGGGGCAAGGCAAGATCTTCACCCTTTTCTACCCTTTGTGGAATCATCAGACCAACGCGTTCGCGGGCATTGCCGCCGCGGACGTCTCGTTGCAGAAGATCGTGCAGAACCTGCTCGCGGTGCACGTCGCCCGAACGGGATATGCCGTGCTCCTCAACGGCAGCGGGGAGATCATCGCCATGCCCGAGCAGGCGGACAAGACCCTGGGCGTGACCACGCAAACAATTCAGCGCAACGGCCTGAACTACTTCTTCCGCTCACTCTCCACGAGCACGGACAAGGGGATCCGGGCGGCGTACAAGACCATCATGACGTCCGCCTCGGGCTACATGACAGTGCCGATGGATGACGGCCAGACCCACGTCCTGGTGTACGCCAGTCTCGATCCGATCAACGATACCAGCTATACGACCGACAGCTGGAAGGTCCTCATCAACGTCCCCGAGCGAGAGACCCTGGACACGCTGTTCAAGACATACGACGCGATCACCGCCCGGAACTCGAACATGACGGCCATCTCGCTCATCGTCGTGGCGGTCATCGTGGCCATCGTGGTCCTGTCCACCTTCCTCATAGCAGGCCGCATCACGCGCAACATCGGCCAGCTTTCCACCGCCGCGGAGAAGATCTCCCGCAAGGACTACTCATTCGAGCTCGCCATCCGCTCACGGGACGAGATCGGGGACCTCGGCGGCGCGTTCACGCAGATGAGCCGGGAGATCAAGGGCTACACCGAGCACCTCGAGGATCTCGTGCGGGAGCGCACCGAAGAGCTGGAGAAGGCCTTCCAGGAGATTTCCCACCTCAACGACAAGCTGAAGGACGAGAACCTCCGGCTGAGCGCCGAGCTCGATGTGGCCCGCCGGCTGCAGCTCATGGTGCTGCCGGGAGAGAAGGAGCTGGCGTCGATCCGCGATCTGGACATCGCCTGCTCGATGAATCCCGCGGACGAGGTAGGGGGAGACTACTTCGACTGTTTCCGTTCCAACGGCTCCGTGAAGATCGGCATCGGAGACGTGACCGGCCACGGCCTCTCCGCCGGCGTGGTCATGCTGATGGCCCAGACGGCCATCAGGACGATCTCCTTCATGGGCGAACCCGATATGAAGCGCTTCATCTCCATGGTCAACCAGGTGCTCTACAGCAACATGGCCCGCATCACGGAGGACAGGAGCATGACCCTGTCTCTCATCGACTACCATGATCGCACCTGCACGATCGTCGGACAGCACGAGTCGGTCATCATCTGCAGGGCGGACGGGAGCCTCCAGGTGGAGAACACGAACGATCTGGGCATGTTCGTCGGTTTCGAGCCTGACATATCCCGGTTCATCCACGAGTGCAAGGTGCGCCTCGAGACCGGAGACGTGATGGTGCTCTACACGGACGGTGTGACGGAGGCCATGAACGACCGCAACGAGGAGTTCGGCCTCAGGCGGCTGTGCGATGCCATCGTTTCGTGCCACGACAGGCCGTCAGCCGAGATCCTGCAGGTGATCCGGGAGCAGCTGCGAGCCCACATCGGGAAGGCGCGCGTCTGGGATGACATTTCCCTCCTCGTCGCGAAGCAGAGGTAGCCGGTATGGAAACCACGACGACACTGGGAAGCTGGACCGAGGATGCGGGAGAGAACAACCTCAGCGACGCCCTCCTGAGGCTGAAGGCAGCCGATATCTTTCAAAGCTGGAGGCGCTGCAGCCTGACCGCGGACTTCCTCGCGCGGTATTACTCCTACTATTTCCCCTACCGGGAGAAGGCGACGGACAGGATCAGCCGGGAGACGGCGGAGAACAATATCTCGTATATCCTCAACGAGCTCATCGAGAACACGGCCAAGTATTCCGACGCGGCGGACAAGTCCGTGGAGGTGACCGTTCGACTTCGCCCGAGCGACATCCAGTTCCAGGTGACCAACCGGGTCACGGAGAAGCGGGCAGAGGACTTCGTCAGGATGGCGGCCGAGCTGATGGAGGGAAACACGGAGCAGCAATACCTGTCCAAGCTTGAGAGAGAGGTCGATTCATCCGGGCTGGGCTACCTCACCATGATCAACGATTACGGGGTGACTCTTGGCTTCAAGGTCGAAAAGAGCGGCGATGACCTGTTCAGCGTTGCCGTTCAGGCGTCGATGCTTTGGAAGGAGGCTTGACATGGAGCTGAGAGGTGAAGACTACGTCGTCACATATGCCGAATCGCGTCATACCGTTGAGTTCTTCGGAACGCTCCGTCTTCGCGATTCATCCGACTACAAGCCGCTCACCGACATCCTGGATAAGGCCCTCTCCGACTCTGCCGGCCTCCTCGTGCTCGATTTCAGGAATCTCCAGTTCCTCAACAGCGCCGGGATCAACATCATCAGCCGCTTCGTCATTTCCGCCCGCAAGGCGGACACCGCGCAGCTGCGGGTGCTCGGCAACAACGAGATTTCCTGGCAGCAGAAATCCCTAGGCAACCTGCAGAAGCTCTGGGACAAAGTGAGCATCGAAATCCGATAAGAGTACCGCGCGACAATGGAGATACGCTGGATTTTCGCCACCTGGGGAATGCCCGGGAAGTCGCTGGACGAGAACCTCGATATCGGGCGTGAAGCCGGCTTCAACGGAGTGGAGACCGGGGTGCCCGCGGACGCCCCCGAACGGGCCCGGTTTCGCTCACGGCTCGATGACCTTGGCCTCGACCTGGTCGCCCAGCAGTGGACGACAGGGGCGGACGGCGCTGCACATGCGCGTAGCTTCGAGGAGCAGTACCGAAGGTCAGTGGAAGCGAAGCCCCTGTTCGTGAACTCTCACACGGGCAGGGACATCTTTCCCCTGTCCGAGAACCTCCTGGTCTTCGAGAAGGCCCGGGCGCTCGAGCGGCAGTTCGGCGTTCCGGTGCGGCACGAGACCCACCGGGGACGGCCCACCTTCTCGGCGCCGTCCACCATGGCCCTCCTGGACGCGGCGCCCGGAACCATGCTGACCGCGGATTTCTCCCACTGGTGCTGCGTGCACGAGTCCCTGCTCGAGGACCTCGGGCCCCAGGTTTCCCGCGTCATCGCTGCCAGCCGACATGTCCACGCCAGGGTCGGCCATGCCGAATCGCCGCAGGTCACTGACCCACGGGCGCCGGAATGGAAAAAAGCCCTTGACGCGCACGTGGCGTGGTGGCAGGCCATCGTGGACAGCCGCAGGAAGGCGGGAGACGCGTTTCTCACGGTGTGCCCGGAGTTCGGCCCGCCCGACTACCAGGTGACTCTTCCCGGGACGGGAAAGCCGATTTCGGATCTCTGGGAAATCAACCGGGCCATGCGGGATATCCTTCGGGAGCGGCTTCGCGTCTGATCGCCTGGTCGCTTGATCGACACGCGCGCGTTTTCTGGTAGAATACGCGGCAATGGAACTCCGCGCCTCGTCAGCTCTCCTTTCGCAGTACGGCACGAAGTCACGCGAGCCCTCGCCCGTGAATCGCATGATGTCATCCTTTGCATCGGACTTCCGGGAGGGAATCGACATCAACCTCGGCGTCGGGTATGTGAACGAGAACACGATCCCCCGCTCGCTCATCAGGAAGGCGCTGAGGGAAGTTCTCGCTCACCCTCGGAAGTACCGATCGTCTCTGAATTACGGAGGGCCCCAGGGCTCGGCGCGCCTGATCGACTCGATCGCCTCGTATTACATTTCTCACCGCGTCGGTGGGGTGACCAGGGACGTGATCGACCGCAAGCGTATCATCGTGGGTCCGGATGGAGCAACGAGCCTCCTGGAAGGCGTTGCCCAGGTGCTTCGTCCCGGCATCGTCGTCACATCCGACCCGATGTACTACATCTACACGGACTTCCTGGAGCGCGCGGGCTTCACCGTGGTGACGGTCCCCGAGCGCGCGGACGGCCTGCATGCGGACGACGCGGCAGCGCGGATCGACGCGCTGGGCGCCCGGGTTTCCGATCTGAGCTTCCTGTACGTCGTGACGGTGAACAACCCGAGCGCAACGATCATCGCGAACAGGGAGAGGACCGGGCTTGTCCGCCTTGCCATGGATCTTTCCCGAAAGCTGGGTCGTGTCGTTCCCCTCGTCCTCGACAAGGCGTACGAGGACCTGATTCATGATCCCGCCATCGAGAAACCCAGGTCCGGGCTCCTGGATGACGAGCTGGGGGTCGTGCTGGAGATCGGGACGCTCTCGAAAATCATCGCCCCGGGACTGCGCATCGGGTACATGATCGCCGAAGACGGTCCTTTCCTCCAGGCCATGATCCAGCGCACGAGTGATGTGGGCTTCAGCGCGCCCCCGATCAACCAGGAGATCGCCAGCTGGCTTCTCGACAACGCAATCGACGGGCAGCTGGAAAAGGTGAATCGGGGTTATCGGGAGAAAGCATGGGCCGTCAAGGGATGGCTGGAT
>DATKLB010000019.1:0-2657 GCA_035542615.1 Spirochaetia bacterium
AGAGCCGGTAGGGCCACCCTGAGCTGAAAGGGCGTCCGGGGAGCTTTGTGCCGGGTTGATTCGATCACGCCCATGACGGCCAGGGTCACGACCATGAACAGGCCCGGGAGGATGCCCCCGGCGTACAACTCCTTGATGCTCACCTGCGCGATGACCCCGTAGAGGATCACCGGCAGGCTCGGCGGAAAAAGAAGCCCAATGCTGCCGGATGCGGTCAGCAGCCCTGTCGAGAATCGCGTGCTGTATCCGTCCTGCGTCAGGATGTAGAAAAGCAGCCCGCCGGCTGCAAGGATCGTCACCCCGGAGGCCCCGGTGAAAGTGGTGAGAAAAGCGCAGATGAGGACGCTCATGATGGTTGCGCCGCCGGGAAGCCAGCCCAGGACGGACCGGAAGAGGCGAACGAGCCTTTCCCCCGCTTTGCTCTCCGAGATGATGAAGCCGGCAAGGGTGAAAAGGGGGATCGCCGGGATCAGCGGTCCCGCGAGCATCACATACCCTTCGTTGGGGACCGTCTCCAGTTGTCCACCGGAATGGAAAAAGAACAAGACTGCGAGCCCCCCCAGCAGGATGAAGATAGGACTCCCAAGCACCGTTGAGGCAACAAGAAGCACAACAAGGGGCAGAAAGAATGCGTTCAGCACAGGAGAGAGCGCGATCTGCGCCGCTGCCATGGCCTGCCCGAAAGCGCCGGCCGATGAAAGAATACTTGACAGGGGACCGAGCCCGAACGCGATCCCCGGGAGGATCCCGAGGGCCGCGACCCAGCGCAGCGCAACGCGCCCCGATGCGCTTCGAATGCAGCGCATGAGCATTACCAGGAACCCGAGAGGCATGATGAGGGAGAGAATCCAGGTCGGTATGGCTCCAACCAGCGACGTGGAATCGAACCCGAGCAGGGAGAAGGAGAGGCTGGAGAGGACCAGGATGGTCAGGAAAAATACATCGACGAAGGAGGTGAGAGCCTTCACCCAGATCTTTGTCTCACCGCCGAGCGCGTCGTAGGCGAAGCTGAGCGCAAGGTGGCGACCTTCCCGGGAAGTGATGGCGCCTCCGGCAAAGGCAATCCAGAGCACAAGGTGACGGATGTAGTCGGTCGACCCCCTGATGTCCGGCACCGACAGCAATCGGGTCAGCACGGGGAGCAGGGATAGGATCGTCATGAGGGAAATGAGGACGACGGAGAGAAGGTCCTCCCCCCGCGCGAGCCCTCGCCTGGCCCCGGGCGCCGTCGCGCTAGGGCCGGGGGTGGGAGGCGAGGTACTCATCCAGGTACTTTCTGGCGAGCTCGAAGCTCGGTCTGTCGTACGATTTCCCGATCAGGGATGTGAATGTCCTGTCCAGGAGGTCCGCCCACTGCGTCTCCGCTTTCGTGGTCACGGTATTGATGGTCAGCCCGTACTTCTTCATGACCGCAATGGCCTGCTCGTCCGCCTTTGCCAGCTCGGGCGCGAGCGTATCGGTGACCTTCTGGGCCGTCTCGATCAGCTTCGGCTGCAGATCGGGAGGCACCTCTGCCCATGTTTTCTCGCTAACAATCGTTGCGCCCCATATCGGTCCCAGCTTGAGGGTGCTCATGTTGGGGAGCACCCCGAACCATTGGCTCGACGCGGCAAGGAGCGGGCTGGTGACAAGCGCGTCCACCATTCCGCCCTGCAGGGAGGTCATGAGATCGGTGATGGCAAGGGTCACCGTCTGGAACCCGGCTCGCTGATAGGCTTCGACCTCATCTGCATCGGCGGACCATACCCAGAGCTTCTGGCTCTTGAGGTCATCCGGGTAGACGACCGGCCTGCGAGAAAAGAGGTATGCCCAGCCGCCGGGCGACCACATCACCGCGTGGAATCCCCGCTTTTCCAGCTCCTGCTCGAAAGAGGGCTTCATTCGGTCCAGAACGTAAGAAAGCTCGGCGTCGTTTCTGACCAGGAGCGGATAGCTCAGGGTCTTGAACCCCTTGAAGATTCCCTGGAGTCCGCTGACCGTGATCCCTGCGGCGTTGAGCGTGCCGATGCGCATCTTTCGGATCATGTCGGGCTCATCGCCGGCGACACCGCCGGGGTAGATGCGCAGTTTCACCGATCCGGCCGACAGCCTGTCCCATTCGGAAGCGATCCGCCGAAGCGCCACTTCCCACGGCGAGCCGAGGGGTGCCAGGGTTCCCAGCTTGATCGTGAGCGCCTGGACGGAAGCGCATGCTGCGGTTGCCAGCAGGAGTACGGCCAAGGCTCGTGATGCTTTCATGGTGCGTCCTGCCCTTCCAGGAAGAACCTGTCCACGTGATCGAGCATCCATCGCGCTTTCTTCTGGTTGATGACGTTTGTGAGCCGCTGGGACCGGACGGCGTTCACATTCACGTCCACTGCCAGCGCCTTATCCAGCAATTCCCGGAACTCCGCCAGGTTCTGGTTTTTGACGCTGACTGAGGACGCCAGGGCAACGTACGGACCGGCGGCGAGCCCGCGGGAGATTTCGACTGCCCGAGAGAACTCGGCCCGCGCCTTGCCCTCGCTTCCCCCGAGATCTGGAGGCGCCGACCCATAGTAGCTGATGAAGATCTCGTGCACGGCGCCGCGGCCGTAGGAGTCGTTCCACGCATCGACCTGCCGCAGAAGCGCGGTTGCCCGGGGAACGGTCACCAGCAGCGAAAAATCAAACGGCTC
>DATKLB010000020.1:0-17211 GCA_035542615.1 Spirochaetia bacterium
GGTGATCTGGTAGCCCCTTGCCTTGCCTTCGGCCACGAGCTTCAGGGTGTGCGCCATGTGGCGTCCGTGGTCGGAATGGCAGGCCGAGCCGGCGGCAGCGTTGCGCAGCAGGTTGCGCGCGGTGATGATCTCCGCCGTTGCGCCGCAGGCTCCCAGCGACGGTCCCTGTCCGAACGGATCGATTCGGCAGGGGCCGAGGTTGCAGACGGTGCAGCAGAGCCCCAGGTTTCCAAAGCCGCACGACGGCTGCTGGGCCTGGTAACGGTCCCAGACCAGCTCGAGGCCGATGCCCTTTGCCCGCTCTGCCATCTGCCTCGAGGCTGGGTCCATGCCCGTCATGGCCCTGTCAAGGGCGGTCGTCGGGGAAACGACCGGTCGGGTCGGTGTGCTCATGTCGCCCTCCTAAGAGGAACTGATCGATGCGTATATCGTCTCGAGCGCCTCCTTCACGGGGGGCTCGAGGGTATCAAGGTCCGCCTTGACGGAAAAGCCTGCGAGGCTTGTGGAGTAGGGGATGGCTGCCGCAAGAGGAACACCGTGCATCTCATGCTGGATGAGACGTACATCCTCCGCTGAGGTTGTCTTGTTTGCGACCGCGCGCACGCTGGTGATGCCGAGATCGGATGCCAGGAGCCGGATCCGCTCCGCGGTCTCCAGGCTTCGTCGATTGGGCTCCACCACGATGAGGAGGGAATCCACGTTTCTGCTGGAGCCGCGGCCAAGATGCTCCAGGCCCGCTTCCATGTCAAGGATGACCCATTCCGATTGCTGGGCCAGCGTGTGGGAGAGGAACGCCCGCAGCAGGGCGCTCGGTGAGCAGAAGCATCCCGAGCCGCCCTTGGGAATCGTTCCCAGAACCATGAGGCGTATGCCGTTGATATCGACTCCGAGAGAATCGACGAGGTCATCCACCCGCGGATTCAGGCGGATCATGCCTCCGGTGCCCACTCTCTCGTCGATGAGATCTTTCCTGTCCGACAGAGGAACAATGGAGCCCGGGTCCGGATATCCCAGGGTCGGGGCGAGGTTTGCGTCCGGGTCGGCATCTATGGCTATCACGCGGTTCCCGTGGCGCAACGAGACCTCTGCGAGGAGCGCCGCGATCGTGGTTTTCCCGACTCCGCCTTTACCGGTCACTGCGAGCTTCATTTGGAGATCGACTTCCCAGCTTCCTGTCCCCTGGTTCTCGCCTGACTATGGTGTCTGTGGACTTGCCCGTATTATGGACCTTGCGGGCGCAGTTGTCAAGAAAAATGCATAAAATGGAAAAACTTGTATTTGATCTTGCGGTATGCTATGATGGTTCGATCCCGGATGAGGAGGTCTCTATGACAATGGATCTTTCCTTTCCGGATTTCTCTGAAGCGCTGAAGGCGTATTTCATGGGCGATAAGCCTGTGGCGCTCACGGCACTCACTCGTCTTGCTGCTGAACACCCTGACAACGCGTCGGTCTTCATCATGCTGGGAAATGTCAATTATTCCCAGGGTGCTCTCGATGAAGCGCTTCTCAATTTCCGGAAGGCCGTCGAGCTGGGACCCGAGTACGGCCATGCCTATTACAAGTTGGGAGTCTGTGCCTTTCGCGCCGGGCTCCTGGATGAGGCCCGAGAGGCCTTTTCCAGAAACCTGACCCTCGCTGGCCAGAGCCATGCGAACTCGAATTACTGGATTGGACTGATCGACTTCTTCCTCGGCAAGGATGATGAAGCCCTGGAGTCGTTTCGCCGGCTGAAGGAAGAATCGCCGCAATCGAACTTCGCCAATTTCTTCATGTCTCAGCTTCTTGTCAAGCACAACCGGCATCAGGAAGCCCTGGTTCTGCTCGACGAGCTTCTCGAGCGAACTCCCGAGTTCGTGGAGGCGCTCTTCTTGCGCGCGCAGGCGCTCAGGGGCTTGTACAAGAACTTCGATGCCATGCAGTGCCTCCGCAAGGCGCTCCAGCTTGCCCCGAATGACAAGGGGATCCGCATGGAACTCGAGACTCTGGAGGAAGTGCCCTCGATCTAGGCATAAGTGTCGAGGGCACGCGAGGCCACCATGAATTTTGTTTTTCTGGGTCCACCCGGAGCAGGAAAGGGCACGGCAGCTCAGAAGCTTGCCGTGCAAACCTTGATTCCTCATGTCTCCACGGGCGACCTGTTCCGAAGGGCGGTCGCTGAGCAGACGGAAATGGGAGCAAAGGTCCGCGCAGTCCTCAATCGAGGCGATCTCGTCCCGGACGAGCTGACGATCGGCCTCGTCCGCGAAAGGCTGTCGCTGGAGGATGCGCGAGACGGGTTCATTCTCGACGGCTTTCCCCGCACGCTGCCGCAGGCAGAGGCGCTGGAAAGCATTGCGCGGATCGATGCCACCCTCTACTTCGATCTCTGCGACAAAGAAATCATCCGCAGGCTTTCCGGCAGGCGGGTGTGCGGATCCTGCGAAAGGGTCTATCACGTCGAGGACATAGCTCCCCGGAAGTCTGGTATCTGCGATGCGTGCGGCTCTCCTCTCAAGCAGAGAGACGATGACCGGGTCGAAGCCATTGAAAAAAGACTCGCTGTCTTCCACAGTCAGACGCACCCGCTCATCCAGTACTACGAGCAGAGCGGGCTCCTGAAGCGGGTCGATTCATCCGGCCAGCCGCATGAGACCTATGCGCAGGTATTGGAGCACCTGCACAGTTTTCTTTGAAACACCGACGAGTCTGAACCAGGGCGGCCGCTGATCCCTCGTGCGCAGTCAGTACTCGGCCGGCAGCTTCTCCAGCTCCGCCCACGTGAACACGGGGCCGTCCTTGCAGACGTAGACCGGGCCGACGTTGCACCGCCCGCATTTGCCGATCCCGCACTTCATCCTGTTCTCGAGGGAGAGGATGATGTCCTCCTTTGCAAAGCCCAGCTCCAGCAGGACAGGGATCGTGAACTTGATCATGATCGGGGGGCCGCAGACCAGGGCCAGCGCGTTTTCCGCGGAGGGCGCCAGCTCCTTCACCACGTTGGGCACCAGCCCGACCTTTCCATCCCACCCGTCCTTCTGACGGTCGATCGTCGAAATGAACTCGATGTCGGGCCGCGCGGCCCAATCGGCAATGCTTTTCTTGTAGAGCAGCTCGCCCGGCTCCCGGGCGCCGTACACGGTCGTGATCTTTGCGAACCGTTGCCTGTTGGCGGGATCCAGCATGTACACGATGGCAGACCGCAGCGTGGTGAAGGCGAAGCCGCCGCTCACGATCAGGATATTCTTCCCTTCCATTCGTTGCCACGGGAACGAATGCCCCAGTGGTCCGCGGATCCCCATCCGGCGTCCCGGCGCGGATGCGTGCAGTTCGCCGGTGACTACGCCGGTGCGCTTGACCGAAAAGAGGAGGTGGCCATTCTCCGTCGGCGAAGAGGCGATTCCGATAGGGCACTCGCCGGTGCCGAAGAGCGACAGCTCGGCGAACTGTCCGGGGAGGTAGGCGAAGCAGGCCCTGTCCTCTTCCCGGTCGAAGGCGAGCCGGAAGGTCTTTATGTCGCGCTGCTCGTTCTCGATGAACACGTCATCGATCGTGACAGGAATCGGAGCGTACGGATTCTTCATGGCAGATCCTTGAACGCGGCCAGGATCCGGCGGATGTCGAGGTCGACGGGGCATGAGCGCACACACCGTCCGCATCCCGAGCAGAACACGGTTCCTGCCGTTTCGACAGCGTAGGAGAACTTATGCATGACACGCTGGCGCATGCGGGCCTTCTTCAGGGGCCGGGGGTTGTGGCCCGAGGCGTGCAGGGTGAACCGGGGGAACTGGCAGGAGTCCCAGGATCGAACGCGAACACCATCGCCGCCCAGCTTCTCGTCGGTGATGTCAAAGCAGTGGCAGGCCGGGCAGATGTACGCGCAGACGCCGCACCCGAGGCAGGTCCTCGTCAGGGAATCCCACAAAGGCGAGTCCATTCCTGCGTCCAGTTTGTCCTTGAGACCGTTGAGGTCCATGACCTTCATCGACCGTCGGGCCGCTTCGGCGCGCTCCTCCCGACCTCTGGTTGCCTGCGCGTCCGCCGGGCTGAAGAGTTGTGCATTGGCAGCGAGAAGCTGCCTGCCTTTCTCCGTGACCGCTTCGAAGAGGAGCGCGTCATCCTCTTTTGCGCCGCTCATCAGGACATCGGCTCCGGCCGTGCCGTAGGGGCTCCCGCCGACGGAAGTGCAGAAACACCCCGGACCGGGCCTGTCGCAGGCGGCGGCGATTACCAGCGCATTCTTCCGGCGCTCCTGGTAGTAGGGATCCGGCTGCTCTCCCCCGCAAAGCACGCAATCCAGCCACGGGAGGGAGCTGGCGTCGCACGGTCGAATGCCGAAGACGACAAAGAAGCCGTCGGGCAGGTCAGCATTGGTGAGCGCGGCTCCCGAGAACCGCATCAGGATCTCCCGCTGGGGGAAGAAGAGCCCCTTGGGGGAAGTCAGCGTATTTGTCCCGTCCAGGCGGACGTCGAGCGCCGAATCCACTTCGTGAAACATCACGCTGCCCCGGTCGTCCCGAACGGGCGCGTAGACAACGGCCGTGGCGCGCATCGCCGAGATCAACGCGTCGAGATCTTTTCTCCGGAGGAGGCCCTTGTCCATTCCCATTTATCCCCTGTGCGGCTCGGTAATGAAGTCCTGCCGGTCATCGTCCTTGAAGGTGATGAGCGGCGGGGGCGATTCCAGGTCGAATCCGGGCGTGAATCCGAACATTTCCCGCACGTCGAGCGCGATCTTTCCGGCGAAAGGCCGCAGGTCGATCCCCATGGGGCAGGCGCGGACGCACGCGTCGCATTCCACGCACCGTCCCGCCTGGTGGAAGATGCGGATGATATGGAAGATCATCGTGTCGGTGATCTCTGCCGTTGCCCCGATCCAGGCTGGCCTGTTCGTCTCCGCGAAGCATTCCGTGCAGTAGCAGGTGGGGCAGGCCTGGCGGCACGCGTAGCAGCGGATGCATCTGGAGATTTCCTCTTCGAAGCTCTTCCAGCGTTCTTCATCCGCGCGCCGGGAGAACTGGAGCACCGCGCCATCGTCCCCGTTCGCCGGCGGTCGCGAAGGCGCCGCCACCGTGGCGTCGGCGCCCTGGGGCACGGGGAACCGGCACTCCCGGCAAGCATCCTGAACGAGCGGCTCACGGGCCATCTCCACCTTCCGACCGTCCGGCGTGGTCGCGCAGATCGAATCCTCTGACTCGGAAAGATCGGTCACATCGACGCGACCTGTGGCTTTCTCCATTTCCGCCGCCAGCTTTCTCTCATCGACCATCCCCCTGCAGGGAATGCCGATAATGAAGAGGTTTTCCCGGGGGGCCTGCTTCTCCTTGATGAGCGCCACCAGGGAACGCATGTCGCACGCCTTTGCCACGACGGCGACGCGCGGTAGGGCCCGCTCAGCGCCCTTCTTCTGCGGCTCACGTCGGAACAGCGAGGGCAGATAGACAGCGAGATTGCTGGAGCACGTGGAGTCCCACGTGAGACCCTCGGCACCGGCTGCGCTTTCCACGAACACCGGCCTCGCCCTGTAGCTGCCGGTTCCCTGCTCGAAGCCGATCAGGAGGTCGATCTTTCCTGCCTGGAAAAGCTCGCCGGCAAGGCGGCGGATATCCTCAGCAACTCCCGCCATCACAGCACCTTTGCCAGCTTCCTCTGCGGGCCGAGCTTCCGCGCATCCTCCGTCACTTTCTCCACCAGGGAAGCGAAGCGCGCACCTTCCGAGGCGGAGACCCAGGAGAACTGCACGCGTTCGGGCTCGATTCCCACGTGGGCCAGAAGGTTCTTCACCAGAGCGAACTTCCTCCTCGCAACGAGATTGCCGCTGAGGTAGTGGCAGTCCCCCGGATGGCAGCCCGACACGAGCACCCCGTCTGCGCCGCTCTGCAGCGCGGAGACGATGAAGAGAGGGTTGATCCTGCCCGAGCAGGGCACCCGGATGACCCGGATCGAAGGCGGGTACTGCATGCGGCTCACTCCGGCAAGATCTGCTCCGGCATACGAGCACCAGTTGCAGAGGAACGCAACGATCCTGGGCTGCCAGCCGCCGCTCATTCCCTGCTCGTTCACCGGACTGCCTCCTGCCGGACCGGCTCTGCCATGCTGCGGATCACAGCCAGGATCTGCTCATCGCGGAAGCCCCTGAGATCGATTGCAGAGGAGCGGCACGTCGCGGCGCAGGCCCCGCACCCCTTGCAGATCGCGTCATTCACTTTCGCCACATTGCGGGCCTGGTCGATTTCGATGGCACGATACGGACACACGGCAACGCACGCACCGCATGCGACGCAGCGGCTCTCCAGCACGTACGATGTCTTCCCCTCTGCCTCGATCGTGCTGCGCGAAAGCACGGTGACGGCCCGGCCCGCCGCGGCTTTTGCCTGGGCGATGCTTTCCGAGGAATCCTTGGGATAATGCGCCATTCCGCACACGTAGACCCCGTCGGTGGCGAAGTCGACCGGCCGCAGCTTCGCGTGAGCCTCCAGGAAGAACCTGTTCGCGTTCAAAGGCACCTTGAAAAGCTGCGACAGCGCCTCGTTGTCCGGATTGGGGGCGATCCGGCTCGCGAGCACGACAAGGTCGGGGCGAATGCTGAGCAGCGCACCGACGATGGGGTCGTAGACGGTCACCTCCAGGCCGCCGTCCTTCCGGGGACGCACCTCGGGCTTGCGCTCCGGTTCGTATCTGATGAAGGTCACTCCCAGCTCCCGCGCGCGCTCGTAGTGCCTCTCACGCATGCCGTACGTGCGCATCTCCCGGTAGAGAACGATTACGTTCGCGTCGGGCCGCTCGGTCTTCATCCTGATGGCCTGCTTGACGGAGGTGGCGCAGCAGACGCGGGAGCAGTACATGTGCTCGCCCTCCCGCGAGCCGACGCACTGGATGAAAACAACGGTGCCCGGGACAGGGGTGGCCCGGACCTTCCATCGCTTCTCCAGCTCCTGCAGGGTGACCACGTTCGGATTTCCGCCGTAGCTGTACTCGGCAGGGCTGCTCTCCTGCGCGCCAACGGCGATGACTGCAACCCCGTGCTTCACGACGACCGGCGCCCCCGCGTGCGGCTTGATGGTCGATTCGAAGTTTCCCACGAACCCGTCGACCCGGGAGAGGGCGGAATCTGTGAACACCCGGATCTTCGGATGATTTCGTGCCCGCTTCGCAAGGGCTCGGACGTGCTCGGCAATCCCCGCGCCCGTGAGATCCTGGCGAATGCCCGCGGCGATTCCGCCCAGCGCGCGGCTCTTTTCCACGAGACTCACCTCGTATCCCTGGTCGGCAATTGCCAGCGCTGCCGTCATGCCGGCGATCCCCCCGCCGACCACGAGCGCGGCGTGGGTCACGGGCAGCGGGATGGAGCCCAGGGGTTCTGTGAGCCGGGCCTTTGCCACTGCCATGCGCACCAGATCCTTTGCCTTTTCGGTTGCCTCCCGTCGATGGTCCATGTGCACCCAGGAATCCTGGTCCCTGATGTTGGCCATCTCGAAGAGGTGGATGTTGAGCCCTGTCTCACGAATGGTCTGCTGGAAAAGAGGCTCATGCGTGCGCGGAGAGCAGGAGGCAACGACGACGCGATTGAGGCCGTGCTCTCTGATCTTTTCCTTGATGATGAGCTGCGCGTCGGAGGAGCAGGTGTAGAGATTGTCCATGGCGAAGGCGACATCGGGCAGCCCGACTGCGTACTCCCTCACCTCGGGCACGTTCACGTAGCCGCCGATGTTCCTGCCGCAGTGGCAGACGAACACTCCGATGCGGGGCGGCTCGCCGGCAACGTTCCTCTCCGCGGGCAGCTCCACCTTCGTGACCCGGGTGCCGCGGCTTTCCGAGAGAAGCACCATGGCGTCCGCGGCCGCGCTGGAGGCTTCCACCACGGTTTCCGGGATGTCTTTCGGCTCGGCAAAGGGACCGCAGAGGAAAACGCCGGGACGCGAGGATGCCACCGGGTCCAGGGACCGGGTGGCGGCAAAGCCCGTCTCGTCGATCGCCACGCCGAACTTCGCTGCCAGCGCGGCGACATCCCGGGGCGGATTCAAGCCGCTTGCGAGCACGACCATGTCGAAATCGTCGCTGCGATAATCGCCCTGCTCCGCGACGTATCCCACTCGCAGGAAGCCGCCGTCGGAAGCCAGCTCCTCAATGCGGGCAGGCCGGCTCCTGATGAACCGGATGCCCTGGGCCTTCGCTCTTTCGTAGTAGGCATCGAATCCCTTGCCGTGCGCACGGATGTCCATGAAGAACAGCGTGCACTCAATCTCGCGCTCGTGCTCCTTCGCGATCATCGCCTCCTTCAGGGCGTACATGCAGCACACCGAAGAGCACCAGTGGTGAGCGGCATCGCGCGAGCCCACGCACTGCACGAAAGCGATCTTCTTCGGCGTCCTTTTGTCCGAGGGACGCACAATGGCGCCCATTGAAGGGCCGCTTGCCGAAAGGAGCCGTTCGAACTGGAGGCTGGAGAGAACGTTCGGTGCAGCGCCGAAGGAGAGCTCGGGCTTTTCGATCGGGTCAAAGGCGCAGAAGCCCGGGGAAAGGATGACGGCCCCCGCCTCGACCTGAACCATGGAGTCCTTCTGATCGTAGTCGATTGCCTTTGCCGGACAGACTTCGCTGCAGGTGCCGCATCCGCCGTTGGCAAAATGCACGCAGTTCTCCCGGTCGATGACCGGCGTATTGGGCAGAGCCTGCGGAAAGGGGATGTAGATCGTGGAACGCGCGCGCATGCCCATGTCGAACTCGGAAGGCCGGGGCAGGAGCTTCTCGGGAAACACCTTCGACAGCCTGCGCGACTGCGTCGGACAGACGAACGTGCACGCGCCGCAAGTGATGCAGACCTCGCTCTTGCGGTCGTAGGGAGTGTCGACCCGCATAGCCGCGCCGCGGCCCACGAAGTCCGCCGCCCCCACGCCCATGCGCTCCCGGCAGATGCGGACGCACAGCCCGCAGAGAATGCAGTCTTCCTTGTCCGGGGGGAAGCGGGAGTCCTTCACCCCATGCGCCCTGGCCAGCCTCTGGATGGCTTCCACCTCGGGGCAGCGGGCCAGAAGCAGCTCGAGCGTCATTCTGCGGCTCTTCGTCACGCGCTCGCTCGCGGTCTGGACCACGAGGCCTTCCGCGGCCTCATAGTTGCAGGAAGTGACCAGGCGCGAACGGCCGTGCGCCGTGATCTCCACGATGCACAGCCGGCAGGCCCCGTACGGCTCGACTGCGGAATGGTGGCACAGGGTGGGAATACCGATCCCTGCCGCGCGGGCAGCCTCGAGAATCGTCTGGCCGCGCTCGGCCCGGACCGCTTTTCCGTCGATCGTGAGCTGCACTGCTGCGGTCGCCGTGGCCGCCACGGCCGGATGGCGGTGCGCGTGATCGCTCATACGGCAACCTCGCTCGTGTGCACCTTCCCGATGGCCCCGAACCTGCACGTGTCATGGCAGATGCCGCACACGATGCACGTCTCCTGGTGGATGATGTGGGGCTTCTTCCGCTCCCCTTCGATCGCCTTGGAAGGGCACTGCTTCACGCAGGCCATGCAGCCGTTGCACGTTTCAGGATCGATGCGATAGCGGAACAGGGCTTTGCAGACCCCTGCCGGGCAGTACCTGTCCCTGATGTGGGTCTCGTACTCCGAGCGGAAATACCGGATCGTGCTCAGGACGGGATTTGCGGCAGTCTGACCAAGCGCGCAGAGGGAGGTGTCGACCTGGTAGCTGCCGATCTGCTCCAGTGTGTCGATGTCCTCCTCCCTGCCCTCGCCGTGGCAGATCCGCTCGAGGATGGCAAGCATCTGCTTGATCCCCTCCCGGCAGGGCACGCACTTTCCGCACGACTCGTCCTTGAGGAACGCGAGGAAGTAACGGGCAACGTCCACCATGCAGGTGTCCTCGTCCATGACGATCATCCCGCCCGATCCCATCATGGAGCCGGCCTTCGTGAGCTCGTCGTAATCCACCTTGAGATCGAGCAGGCTTTCGGGGATGCAGCCTCCCGAAGGGCCGCCGGTCTGGACCGCCTTGAACCGTTTGCCCTTCGGGATGCCTCCGCCGATCGTAAAGACGATGTCACGGAGGCTGATGCCCATGGGCACTTCGACCAGCCCCGTGTTGTTGATCTTTCCCACGAGGGAGAAGATCTTTGTGCCCTTGCTCCTCTCCGTGCCAATGCCGGCAAACCAGTCCGCCCCCCGGTTGATGATCAGCGGTATGTTTGCCCAGGTCTCCACGTTGTTGAGGTTCGTCGGCCGCTCGTGGTATCCCTTCTCCGAGGTGTGCACGTACTTTGCCCTGGGCCGGCCCACTTTTCCTTCGAGGGAGGCCATGAGGGCCGTGGACTCCCCGCATACGAACGCGCCGGCCCCGCGCACGATCCGTATCGAGAAGTCGTGACCGCTGCCGAGGATGTTCCTCCCTGCCAGGCCGAGATCCTCCGCCTGGGCGATTGCTTTCTTCAGGCGATCCACTGCCAGGGGGTACTCGGTGCGCACGTAGATGAATCCCTCGTGAGACCCGATTGCAAAGGAACCGATCACCATGCCTTCCAGCACCGCATGAGGGTTGGCCTCGAGCACCGCGCGGTCCATGTAGGCGCCGGGGTCCCCTTCATCGGCATTGCAGATCACGTAGCGAACTCCGTCCTCTGAATCCGCCGTGCGCGTGGTTTCCCACTTTTTTCCCGTGGGATACCCCGCTCCGCCCCGGCCTCGGATCCCCGATCTCGTGACCTCCTGGATCACCCCCTCAGGCGTCATCCCGGAGAGGGCTTTTGCGAGAGCGGAGTAGCCGCCGTCCGCGATGTAGTCTTCTATCCGAGACGGCTCGATCCTCTCGTTCGGGCCCAGAACGAGACGCATCTGTTTCTGATAGAACGGGACTTTTTCTATGTCCTGGATCGCCTCTCCTGTCTGCGGGTCCTTGTAAAGCAGCCGCTCGACAACCACGCCTTCTTTCAGCGTTTTCTGGATGATCTCCTTCACATCGCCCGGCGTGACCCTCTGGTACAGAATCTTCTGGGGCAGGATGACGACCATGGGCTCGATCTCGCAGAAACCCAGGCAGCCTGTCAGGCGCAGCCCTGTTCCCTCCCTCAGGCCTGCCTCCGAAATCCCTGTCTGGAAAGCTTCAGCCACCCCCAGGCTCCCCCTCAGGACGCAGCAGGTCGAGTCTGTGGAGACGATGATCTCCTGCCTCCTCGGGCTTCGAGCGGCAACAACGGATGCGCGCATCACGTCAAGCTCGGCTACCGACTGCAGCCTCACGATGCCGCCCTCCTCTCACTGTCATTCTTTCCTTCCGCATAGCTGTCCAGCAGAGCGGGCACTTTTGCCGTTGTCATGCTCCCGTGGAACTCCCCGTCGATCGCGACGATAGGGCCGAGGGCGCACGCGCCCAGGCAGTTGACGGTCTCCAGGGTAAAGAGCCTGTCCTTCGTCGTCTCTCCAGCGGGGATGTCCAGCCTTCGTTCCATCTCTTCCAGAATCCGTTGCGCGCCGCGCACGTGGCAGGCCGTTCCCATGCACGTCTGGATGATATGCGTGCCGCGCGGCTCCAGGCTGAAAGCCTTGTAGAAGCTTGCCGCCCCGTAGACCTCGGCGTACGGGATGCCCAGCCGTGTGCTGATCCTGTGCAGAACCTCCTCGGGGAGGTAGTTGAACGCCTTGTTCGAGTCTTGCAGCACCATGATCATCGCTTCGCGCGATCCGCCGTGGGAATCGATGATGGCATCCACGGCTCGGGTCCTTTCGCCTTCGCCATCCTCGAGCGGCTCAGGAACACGCACCGTCGCGCGCACAGGGCAGGCTGCCTGGCAGACGCCGCAGCCCGTGCACTTCGAGCCGTCGACAGACCGGGCTTTCTTTCTCACGGAGACCGTGAAATGTCCCGCATCTCCTTCGACCTTTTCCACCTCGGCGAACGTGAGCAGCTCGATGTTGGGATGCCGGGCGCACTCCACGAGCTTGGGAGAGACGATGCACATCGAGCAGTCATTCGTGGGAAAGGTCTTGTCGAGCTGCGCCATGGTGCCGCCGATGGTCGGGGACTGCTCGACGAGGTAGACCTTGAAGCCTGAGTTTGCCAGGTCGAGAGAGGCCTGGATACCGGCGATCCCCGCGCCGACGATGAGCACCGCGCCTGTCTTCGTCGAAGCCGCGTCGCTCATCGGGCCGGGTCCTTCCGCACCAGAGCGAAGGCGCGTTCCATGCGGGAGCGGATATCCGCCTCGGTCGCATTCCCGACGCCGAGGAACAGGTTGATGCAGTCCCTGCGCAGCTCGTGCGCCGCGGTGCTGATGGCCTCGATCTTCTCCAGAGTCTCCGCCGAGGCGTATCCCTCCGCCACCGCCATGTCGCGCAGCGCCATCATGATGTCGGAAAAGTCCACCGCCTGCGGGCAGTTGGCGGTGCAGGTGTAGCAGCGGGCGCACAGCCAGATCGCCTTGGAGGACAGAACCTCCTTCCTCATGCCGAGCAGGATCATGCGGATGAGCTTCCTCGGGTTGTAGTCTGCGTCGACCTGGAACACGGGGCAGCCGGCGGTGCAGGTGCCGCAGGCGTAGCACTTTCTCAGGTTTCCCCCGCCGGGCCTGGCCACCAGCTCCGCGGCAAAACGCGGATCAAGGTTCTCCAGCGCGATCCTCTTCATGCCTTCCCTCACTCCACCTGCGGGCGCGGCAGGAGGCCGGCCCCCTTCACGATTTCCGCCACCTTCTCTTCCCACTCGATGGCCATGATGTGCACGCCCGCCACGCCCGGGATCTCGCGCAGCTTTTCGATCTGCTCGATGCAGATGCGGATGCCTTCGGCGGCCTTGTCCGCGGCCTTTTCCAGGCGCTGAATGATCGAATCCGGGACGGTGAGGCCTGCCACGCTGTCGCGCATGTACTTCGCCATGCCCGCGGACTTCAAGGGCGTCACCCCCGCCAGGATCTTCACCTTCTCATGCAGGCCGCGCGCCCGCACGAGGCGCATGAACTCCTCGAACCTGTCCATGTCGTAGATGCACTGGGTCTGGATGAAGTCCACGCCCGCAGCCACCTTCTTGGCTACCCGAATGGCGCGGAACTCCAACGGGTCCCCGAAGGGATTTTCAGCCCCTCCGATGAGGATGCGCGGCTCGACGACAGGCGCCTTCTTCGAGTTCCTGATCTCCTCTCCGCAGGCGAACTTCTTCTGGTCCCGCATGCAGGCCAGCATCTGGATGAGCTGGACGGAGTCCATGTCGAAGACATTCTTCGACGTCGGGTGGTTGCCGAACTTCTGGTGATCGCCGGTCAGGCAGAGAATGTTCCTGACCCCCAGCGCAAACGCGCCCAGCACGTCGCTCTGGATGGCGATCCTGTTCCTGTCCCGGCAGGTGATCTGGATGATCGGCTCGATGCCTTCCCTCATCGCCAGGAGGCCTGCCCCGATGGAGGACATGCGGACGATGGCCGTCTGGTTGTCTGTTATGTTGGCCGCATCGATGTTGCCGGCAAGCAGCTTCGCCTTTGCGGCGATGAGCGACGTGTCGGCGCTTTTCGGCGGTCCCAGCTCGGCGGTGACCGAGAACTCGCCCCTGGCAAGGATCTTCTCGAGCCTGCTGCCTGCTTTGAGGCTTTCCAGAGTCAAGGTGCTCATGGCAGCGCGTCTTCCTTCACGATTGTGCCGGGGCCTCCGAAGCGCGTCGTGCTCCAGTCCTTCAACGGCGTTACGGTCTCGAGCTTCGAAAGCTGCCCCAGCTTCTTCATCCTGTCGTAAATGAGCTGCCAGCCGCAGTCGGTGCCCTTCGGATCGACCTCGCACTTCCCGTTCTGCGATCCCCCGCACGGGCCGTTGAGGAGACCCTTCGAGCAACGGGTCACCGGGCAGATGCCGCCGAAATCGGCGATGACGCATGAGCCGCATCCCGAGCATCTCTCCGCCCAGACGCCCTGTCCCACGGTGGCGCCGTAGAACTTCGTGTCCAGACCGGGGAGCACGATCGTGTCGGGAAAGACCTCGGCGAGGAATTGCACTCCGACCCCGCACGCCATCGAGAGCACGGCATCGGCGTTTGAGATCCTGTCCCGTACGGTGTCGAAGAACTCCCGATCGCACTGCCGTTCGATGGTTGCCTCGTCGATGGCGACGCTTCTGCCTTCCTTGCGGTTGGCGAGCCGGAGGGTGCTGGCGAGGATTCCGACTTCCTTCTCGCCGCCGGCCATGCAGACGGTCACGCAGGTGCCGCACCCGAGAATGAGGACCTTCGAGTACCCTGTGAGCATGCCTGAGATCTCCCCGAAGGGCTTACGAACTGCTGTTATCATCGAGGTACCTCTTGAAATCCAGGACCGACTCGCGAAGCCGGTGGGCGTCCATGGCTGAGACGAACGAGAGGCGCACGAGGCCCTCGTCCAGGCCCGCTTCGCGAAGAATCGCGCGGGTCGCGCTGACGCGCTTTTCCGCCCGATAGTTTCCCCGCAGAAAGGTGCAATCGTCTTTCGGGCAGCCCACCGCGAGCACTCCCGCGCTTCCGTGCTCCAGGAGCGAGAGGAGCAGGCCCGCATCCACCCTACCCGAGCAGGGGATTTTCACGAAATCCACCCCTCGCAGCGCCGAATCCGCGGGCAACTCGGCAGAGGCCTTCCACGCGGAGTTCTCGCAAAGAAGCACGGTGATCCGTGCGGCCGCGCTACGCGCTCTCATCGGGAAGCTCCGGCCATTGCCATCAGGATTTCATCCGACCACGCGGGAAGCGTGATCGCCCGGGCCGGGCACTCACCCTCGCAGATTCCGCACCTCCGGCAGGACTCGGGGATGCACTCTGCCTTCTTTTCCTTCTCGTCGATGCGCATTGCCTTGAAGGGGCATGAGCGGACACACGTCAGGCAGAGGACGCACTTGTCGCCGTCGACGACGGCATGCGAAAGCTCCACGCTGATCGTTCCGTGGGAAAGCAGGGCGTGGATCGAGAATGCGGCATCCTGCTCGTAGCCGGGCGCGACAACGAATACCCCTTCCCGGTTGGATCCGGTGGGAAGAAGGTGCACGTTGTTTTCCTGGAGCGTCCCATACCCGTCCTGGCTGATTCCTGTCGCGACAGCCAGAGCGTCCTCGCGCCGCTGCGCGAGACCGGCCGCGCTGATCGCAGCGACATCGCAGGAAAGCTCGACGTCCTCGCTCAACGCAGCGTCGTGGAAACGCAGGGTGACTCCCGGCCGGGAGGCGCTGGCGTGTATCTTCAGGGCTCCATCATGCTTCATGAATGTCGCGCCGCTGGCGCTCGCCCTGTCATACAGGGCTTCCAGGCCGTAGGCTGCAACGCGCGCATCACGAAGTGCGATCTCCACCTGTGGCTTCCATCGCTCCCGAACACTGATGGCAGTCCGCAGGGCGCTCTCGAAGGCAGCCGTTCCTTCGTCCACACGATAGTCCAGCACGATGACGACATGACGGGGCCGTTCCCTCTGCGGCAGACCTTCCAGAAGACGCTCGAGCTCTGCGAGCAGGACGACCCGACCAGCGACGAGCGGGCCTCCCTGCAGCGAGGGAGCGTCGACCTCGGTCCAATCATCTTCGGCAATCACGACCGCGCCGAAGTCGCGCACGCCGACGCTGGCATGAGCGCCCGCCGTCCCATTTTGCGACAAGCGGGCGGAAAAATGCCCCGTACTTCCGGTCAGGGAGACAAGGGTGGTGCCTGGAAGAGTCTCGATGCCCGACGCCGGATCACGCGCCGGCTCCATCTCTTTGCGGATCACGGTTGTCGGGTACCCGAGGCTGGCAGCCAACCGCGCGGTTTCCCAGCCGGCCCGGCCGCCTCCTACCACAAGGACGCCCTGTTGCAGAGCTACCCGCCGCGTCTTGAATACGGGAACAAGGCCTCTTCCGGCTGCCGCACGCTGAATCGCCCGCGCAGCATCGGTGGTGCTCGCACTCGGGAAGATCCTGATGGAATCGATCGCGCCTTGCGCGAGACCCGCGCTGGCTGCAAAACGGGCGACATATGCCTTCGACTGGAGAGCCGCGCACCCTGCCAGGAGAACCTTGTCCAGCTTTCTCTGCTTCACGCGCGCGGCCGCGAATCGAGTGCCTTTCCCGGAGCACAGTTCCTGATGAGAGAAGATCGGCACGCCGGGCATCGCCTTCTCAACCCTGCCGGCCCAGACCGCTGCGTTCTTCATCTGGCATGTGCACAGGAACACGCCCGTCATCTGACCATCTCCAGCGCGGCCGCGCGCGCCGATGAAATGCTGTCAGCAATGCTTCGCGGCTCGCCGCAGGTTCCTGCAACACGGATCTCCGCGTGTTTTGACCGCAGGAAGCCGGATTCATCTCTCTCCAGACCGAAGAGGTCGGCCAGACGTGCTGCGCCTTCGGAGGGCGCAACTCCGGTGGACAGGACGACCGTGTCGTGCACCGCGCTCGCATAATGCCCCGAGGCGTCTTCGATGCTCAGAGCCAGCCTCCCATCGGAAGCGCGCGCGATCGAGGCGGGAATCCCTCTGACGAACCGGACTCCCATCCCCTCCAGTTCCGCGCGAAAAGGAGTGAAGACCTTGTCAAAGTTCTGGATGTCGATAAAGTAGACCGCGACCTCGGTGGCTGGATTGCGCGACGCGAGCAGCCTCGCCATGCGCAGCGCATAGGCGCAACAGACGCTGCTGCAGAAGTTTCGCCTGAGGCTGGGGTCCCTCGAACCGACGCACTGAACGAAGGCGACGCTGCGCGCAGGCACGGACGCATCTGCGCCGGAGGGCAGCCACGCCCGGCGGCTGAGCGCCTGCTCCGCCTCGAGGCCGGTCATCACCCCCGGGAACCTCCCGTAGCCCAGTCGCGGCTTCGACACAGGGGAGAACGTATCATGGCCTGTCGCGATCAGGATGCCGTCCGCACGGATGGCGAAGCGCCGACGCCGCGTCGCGGACCCGGCGATTGCCCCCGCAGGACACGCCTCTGCACACGCGGAACAGCTCCTCCCGGAATGAAGGAGGCATACGGAAAAGTCGATTGCAATGAAGCTGAGCCCGCCCCGACTGTAGAGGGAAAGCGCCGCGGCAGGACATGCCGTGACGCAGGCGCCGCACAGGGTGCAGTCCTGGTGATGAATGGTCGGATTGGAGGAGAAGCCCCGAACAGTGTGTCCATGGGCAGTCCGTTCAACGCTCTCGATCGCGACTCCCCGAAGGAATGCCACGCGCGGATGGAGGAGGGCCTCCGAGATGCGGTCATGGGCCACGCAAACGCCGCAGCGGCAACAGGAGTCAGTGGCCTTGCAGGCATAGGAAACGGCCTTG
>DATKLB010000021.1:0-2741 GCA_035542615.1 Spirochaetia bacterium
CGCAACCAGCACCGGATCCTTCCACGAGTCAGTGAACCTTGCCGCCGTGTGGAAGCTGCCGGTGTTGTTCGCCTGCGTGAACAACCAGTACGCGATGTCCACACCCCTGCGAAAGCAGGCAAACATTCCGGACCTCGCGCTCCGCGGGCAGGCGTACGGCATCAAAAGCGTGTCCATTGACGGCAACGACGCAGTGGCCGTGTATCGCGCTGCGCGGGAGGCCCGGTCCTACGTCCTCGCAAACGGGCCCATGCTGCTCGTGCTCAACACCTACAGGCACATGGGACACTCCAAGAGCGATGCGAACGTGTACCGAACAAAAGCCGAGATCGAGGAATGGAAGAAGCGCGACCCGATTCCACGTCTTCGTCAGTACCTGCAGGAGAACGGAATCTTCAGCTCCCCGGAGCTCGACACAATCGAGGAGCAGGCAGCGAAGGACGTGCAGGAGGCGGTGCGCTTCGCCGAGTCGAGCCCGGATCCCCGGGTCGATGAAGTCCTGCAGGACGTCTACGCCCGTGGAGCAGACACATGAGAGAAATCACGTACGCGGAGGCCATCCGCGAAGCGCTCAGCGAGGAAATGAGAAGCGATCCGTCGGTGTTTCTCCTCGGAGAAGACATTGGACTGTACGGCGGCGCCTTCGGCGTGACCAAGGGGATGCTGGAGGAGTTCGGGGAGGAAAGGATTCGGGACACCCCCCTGTCTGAGCACGCGATCACGGGCACGGCCGCGGGCGCCGCCCTGACCGGCATGAAGCCCGTCGTGGAGATCATGTTCAGCGACTTCCTGAGCATTGCGATCGAACAGCTTGCGAACCAGGCTGCAAAAGCCAGATTCCAGTTCGGAGGGCAGGCGAGCGTTCCGATGGTGCTTCGCACCGCCGGCGGCTCGGGAACAGGAGCCGCCGAGCAGCACTCACAGAGCCTGGAGGCATGGGTCTGCCACGTCCCCGGCCTCAAAGTGGTCATTCCCTCGACCCCCTACGACGCAAAGGGACTTCTGAAGACTGCCATCCAGGACCCGAATCCGGTGGTCTTCATCGAACAGAAGCTGTTGTACCGCATGAAAGGACCGGTTCCCGAGCCGGGGGACGGCTATACCATTCCCCTGGGCAGCGCGGATGTGAAGCGCCAGGGCGCGGATCTGACCGTCATCACCTGGGGCCGGATGGTTCAGCGCTGCCTGGAGGCGGCGAGCACGCTGGCCCGGGAGGGAACAGAGGCGGAGGTCATCGACGTCCGGTCGCTCGTTCCCCTGGACAAGGAGTGCATCATCAATTCCGTGAAACGCACCGGGAGGGCCCTGATCGTCCACGAAGCGGTCCAGACTGCAGGCTACGGCGGAGAGATCGCGGCGGTCATTGCCGACAGCGAGGCATTCTTTTCCCTGGACGCCCCGATTCGCCGGGTTGCCGGGCTCGATGTGCCGATCCCCTACAACCCCGTCCTGGAAGCAAACGTCGTTCCCACGACGGAAAAGATCCTCGCGGCCGCTCGCGACCTGGTGTCCTGAGGGCGCTCGCGCAGCCGCGCGGGGAGCCGACGTGGGCCCGCGCCGCGCTTTTCGTTTGACAAACGTCATTAACTATGTTAGTCTTCACGAACTGTTCGCACTCGGACAACCCCGGTTTCGACATCCGACACCGTCCTGAAGGGGAGGCCCGGGAGAACGGATACAAGTTCTCAAGGAGGAGGGACGATCATGAAGAAGAGCGTGCTCGTGGTCCTGGTGATCCTGTTCACCGCCGCCGTGGCATTCGGAGGGTTTGCCCAGCAGAAGAGCGTTTTCCAGGGCAACCCCAAGGAAGTCTACTACATGGTGATGATGGTGAGCGGAGTGGAGTACTGGGTCGGCGTCTATGAAGGGTTCAAGCTCGCCGCTGCTCAGCTCGGCGTCGATACGGTGTACACGGGAACCCCCGAATACGACATCAACAAGGAGCTGGCGGTCTTCAACCAGGTCATGACGAAGAACCCTGCCGGCATCCTCGTGCACCCGATGGAGCCGGACTCCTTCATCGACCCGATCAACGACGCTATCGCCAAGGGCGTGCCGGTCATGACGTTCGCTGCGGACTCTCCCAAGAGCAACCGTATCGGCTACATCACCTCGGACAATGTGAAGGAAGGCTACACGGCCGCGGACGCCATCTGCAAGGCCATTGGCGGCAAGGGTGAAGTGATGGTCACGGAGAACCCAGGCCAGCTCAACCACGAGGTCCGCGTCCGCTCATTCAAGGAGCGCATCGAGAAGAACTGGCCGGGCGTGAAGGTCGTGGCCGCCGTGGCGACCAACCAGAACATGGACAAGGCCAATAACGGCGTGCGGACGGCGGTGCAGGCGCATCCGAACATCCGCGGCGTGTTTACCCCCGAGGCCTCCTCGGGCCTGGGCGCGGCGCAGGCGGCGCTCGACCTCAGCAAGGGCGCCATCAAGGTCATGTGCTGCGACATCAACGAATCGGTTCTGGATATGATCCAGAAGGGCGACATGTTCGGCGCCATCCAGCCCAACGTCGTCATGCAGGGCTACTTCGGCATGCTTGCCCTGTACGCCGCGCGGCATAACCTGATCGACCCGATGAATGGCTGGAAGGAAATGGGCAAGCCCTGGGGCATTTACATTCCATTCATCGACAACGGCCTGGACATTGTCAACAAAGACAACGCGAAGTACTTCTACACCAAGAACTACCTGAAGGCCCGCAACAGCGGTGGCGTGGAGGAAGGCGCGCTGAA
>DATKLB010000022.1:0-36367 GCA_035542615.1 Spirochaetia bacterium
CAGACTACGAGAGAACGCGGGTCGAAGAAGCCGCGCGCAACGGCTTCTCTCTGCTCGGTCCGGGCGCTCTCAAGACCCGCGTCTTTTCCGTCGCGTATGGGGATTCACCCAACGGGATGTTCTCCCCGCTCGCGACGGCGAGAGCCTGCGGGCTGCACGCCGAGGCTGAAGCTCTGGGGATTCCGTTCGCTGATTTCGAGGCAGGTGGAGATATAAGCTTTCCCCAGGGGTGCTCGACAGGAGATTCACAGTCGCGCGGGCAGCGTTGGCTGCCCCCGGCTGCGTCGTGAACCCTCCCCGTCTGAAAACCCATGCCCTGACCACCATGACAGGTGCCCTACACCGCTGTCTGCAACGGCTGCGGTCAGTGCGTCGAGGCATGCCCAACGGGCCCAAGTCCATCCGTCAGGATGACGCCTCGCCTCACAGCGTTCCCCGCTACCTGTACTCGACCTGCATCAGATGCTACTGTTGCCAGGAAACCTGCCCCACCGGCGCCATCAGCATCCGCCGCGCGCCGCTGGCAGGCCTTTTCGAGCGGAGGTAGAGAGATGCCGATCGCCGTCGACTATCGCAGGATGGTTCCGCCGATTTCCCGGGAGCTCGTGGAGTCATACCGCGAAAAGATACGGGCCATCCACGGAGACCTGCTGTCGCGGCGCAAAGCCGGGACGCTTCCTTTCTATGACCTGCCTCGCCAGGATCTCGCACCGATCGAGACGTACGCGGCGCGGGTGCGGGGCGGGTACAAGAACGTCGTGGTGCTCGGCATCGGCGGTTCTGCGTTGGGCCTCCTCTCCCTCAATTCCGCGCTACGCTCTCCGTTTCCAGCCCTCGAGCCGGCGCCGCGCCTCGCGGTGATGGACAACATCGACCCGGTGCGCATCGACGCCCACCTGAAGGCAATGGATCCCCGGGAGACCATCCTGAATGTGATAACCAAGTCCGGGGATACGGCGGAGACCATGTCCGAGTTTCTCGTGTTTCGCAAATGGTTTACCGATGCGTTGGGAACCAGGGGCGCGAAAGACAGGATCGTGGTCACCACGGACCGCAGCAAGGGCGCCTTGAGAAAAATCGCGAACGATGAAGGCTATGCAAGCTTCGAGGTTCCTGATGGAGTCGGGGGCAGGTTCTCCGTGCTGACGCCCGTCGGTCTGCTGCCTGCCGCTCTCCTCGGCATCGACATTCGGGCACTGCTGGCAGGAGCGGCTGCCATGGACAAGAGGCTCTCCAGCGGTGAGCTCCTGGAAAATCCGGCATACCTGGGAGCTGCGCTCCACCACGCTGCGTGGCACGAGGGAAGGCGAATCTCGGTGATGTTTGCCTACGCTGACCAGCTCTATCTCATGGCCGACTGGTACCGCCAGCTCTGGGCGGAGAGCCTGGGCAAGCGCAGGGCCACGGACGGAAGGATCGTTTCCGCCGGGCCTACTCCCATCAAGGCTCTGGGAGTCACAGACCAGCATTCCCAGGTCCAACTCTACAAGGAAGGCCCGGATGACAAGATCTACACGTTCCTGGCTGTCGAGAGCTTTGACGCAACAGTTACCATACCTTCCGCGCCTATCGATGCGGTATCGTATCTCGGCGGTCACTCGATGAACGAGCTTCTTGCCGCCGAGGAGCTGGCGACGGCAGTCGCACTCTGGAAGGCGGGACGTCCGGTCACGCGAATCGTTTTCCCCAGGGTCAGCGCTGAGAATGTGGGCGAATACTACCACCTCCTGGAAGTGGAGACCGTGGCCGCCGGAGCTCTCTTCGGCATCGATCCGCTGGATCAGCCCGGCGTTGAGGAAGGCAAACAGTTCGCGTACGGCATCATGGGCAGGCCCGGATACGAAACAAAGCGCCGGGAAGTCGAAGACCTTGCGCAGGGAGATCCTGCACTGCTCTTCAGCGCAGAGCGGAGGTGACCGGGGAAGGCCCTGCCAGCCCGGGAAAAAGCTTGACCTGATACAAAGTCCACTATTACCTTTAGGGAAACTCTTTTCGTAGGCGGTATCGATGACGAAGAAGAAAGACCAGCCAGAGGTCTTCGAAGGGGCGCAAAACGTCCCGGGGGGTGGACCCCAAGACGGTGGATCTGGCCAGATAGCGGGGCAGTCCATGTCGGCGTCCGAACAGAGCGCTCAAAGTCAGGAGGAGCGCACGAAGGCTCTCGCCGCCGAGGTCGCAGATCTCAAGGACAAGCTGCTGCGCAAGCAGGCTGATTTCGAGAACTTCCGCAAGCGCATGCTGCGCGAAAGGGAAGATGCTGCCCGGTATGCCAACGCGGCGCTCCTGAGCGACCTGATCGGGCTGATCGATGATTTCGAGCGGGCCATCCACTCCGGGGAGGAATCCCGGGATTTCAGCTCTTTTCTCCAGGGCATTACAATGATCGAGAAGCAGCTGGTGGAAATGCTGGAGAACCGCTGGGGTCTGAAGAGGTTCGTGTCGGTCGGCGAGCCCTTCGATCCCAACAAGCACGAGGCAGTCCAACGGGTGGAAGGGCCGGTGGACGCCAGGCCCACCGTGGTGGAGGATTATCAGAAGGGATATTACCTGCACGAGCGGGTCCTGAGACCGGCACGAGTCAAAGTGATGGTGCCGGCGCAGGGGGAAGACGCGGCTGTACCGGATCCGGCCGCTGCTCCTTCCCCCACCGGCCAGCCACGGGCCAGCCGGGACGGGAAATAGGGAGATCCCGGGATGGGAAAGATCATCGGCATCGATCTCGGAACGACGAACTCGTGCGTCGCCATCATGGAGGGCAGCCAGCCGGTCGTGATCCAGAACTCGGAGGGCCAGAGGACGACCCCCTCGGTTGTCGCCTTCACGGACAAAGACGAGCGGCTCGTCGGTCAGCCCGCGAAGAACCAGATGATCACCAACCCCGAGAACACCGTGTACTCGATCAAGAGGTTCATGGGGCGAAGGTACCCGGAAGTGAAGGAGGAAATCCGCCGTGTCCCCTTCGCCGTCATGGACGGCGGCAACGATGTGCGAGTGCAGATTCGCGGCCAGCTGTATTCGCCCCCTGAGATCTCCGCCGCAATACTGCAGAAGATGAGGAAGACCGCGGAGGACTACCTCGGAGAGACGATCACCGAGGCAGTCATCACCGTTCCCGCGTATTTCAACGACGCTCAGCGCCAGGCCACGAAGGACGCGGGACGGATTGCGGGCCTCGATGTCAAGCGCATCGTCAACGAGCCGACTGCCGCGGCACTGGCCTACGGCCTGGACAAGGGCGGGCGGGAAGAAACTATCGCTGTGTACGACCTCGGCGGAGGCACATTCGATATCTCCATCCTCGAGCTGGGAGACGGGGTTTTCGAGGTGAAGTCCACCAATGGGGATACGCACCTGGGGGGTGACGATTTCGACCAGCGCATCATCGAGTGGCTCGTCGGAGAGTTCACGGGGGATAACGGGATCGACCTGTCCCGGGATCGAATGGCCCTGCAGCGGTTGAAGGAGGCGGCTGAGAAGGCGAAGATCGAGCTCTCCAGCACGCAGACAACTACGATCAATCTCCCGTTCATCACGGCGGACCAGACCGGCCCAAAGCACATGAATTACACCCTGACCAGGGCGAAGCTCGAGCAGCTCCTCGTCGACCTGTTTGAAAAAACCCGTGCTCCCTGCCTGCAGGCCCTGCAGGACGCGGGCCTCAAGCCGGTTGACATCGATCATGTGATTCTCGTGGGAGGTTCCACACGTATTCCAGCGGTCCAGGCGCTCGTCAAGGACATCTTTGGAAAGGACGGCAGCAAGGGAGTGAACCCGGATGAAGTGGTGGCTGTCGGTGCTTCCATCCAGGGCGGCATCCTCGGTGGAGACATCAAGGACGTCCTGCTCCTTGACGTCACCCCGCTCTCCCTCGGAATAGAGACTCTCGGGGGAGTCTTCACGAAGCTGATCGAACGCAATACAACTATTCCTACGCGCAAGAGCCAGACCTTTTCTACCGCCTCGGACAGCCAGACCGCGGTTTCCGTCCATGTTCTCCAGGGCGAACGGGAGATGGCCAGCCAGAACCGGACGCTGGGGAGGTTCGACCTGGTGGGTATCCCCCCTGCTCCGCGCGGGGTGCCGCAGATCGACGTGACGTTCGATATCGATGCGAATGGAATCGTCCATGTGTCAGCCAGGGACCTCGGCACGGGCAAGGAGCAGAAGATCCGCATCGAGAGCTCATCCGGGCTTTCCGAGGAAGAGATCCGCCGCATGGTGAAGGAAGCGGAATCCAATGCGGCGGTCGACAGGATGGAGCGTGAAAGAGCAGAAGCGAGAAACGATGCCGACAGCCTTCTGTACTCCACGGAAAAATCCCTGGGCGAGTACAGGGAGCGTGTGACGGCAGAGGACAGGAGCGCGATCGAGAACGCCGCCGCCGAGCTTCGCGCGGTCATGGACAGCCGTGACCTCCCTCTTCTCAAGGCAAAGACCGATGTATTGAGGAAAGCGGCCTATCGGCTGGCGGAAGAAGTGTACTCCGCGCGAAGCGAGCAGGCCCGGGGATCAACCACATCCTCAGGGAACGGCGCATCGGGCGCGGGACGCTCCCCCCGGGGGGGCGGGAGATCCGCCGCGTCCACTGAAAGGACAACCGAAGAAGCAGACTACGAGGTTGTCGACGACGAGAAGCAGAAAACCTGAAGCATGGCAAAACGAGACTTCTACGAGGTCCTGGGCGTCGCGAAAGGCGCGTCCCGCGACGAGATAAAGAAGGCCTACCGGCAGCTGGCGATCAAGTACCACCCCGACCGCAACCAGGGGGACAGGGACTCGGAGGAGAGGTTCAAGGAAGCCACGGAGGCGTACGAGATCCTGGCGGACGACCGCAAACGCCGGGCCTATGACCAGTACGGGTTCGCCGGCGTCAACGGCATGGGGCAGCCCACGGCCCAGGACTTCTCGACGATCTTCCAGGGCTTCGAGGACATCTTCGGGGACTTCAGCGGGTTCTTCGACTCGTTCTTCGGCACGACTGGGAGCCGGCGCAAGTCATCGCGCGCCTATGGCCAGCAGGGCTCGGACCTGCGCTACGACATGGAGATCTCCTTTCTTGAGGCGGCGTTCGGAACAAAGCGGGAGATCTCCTATGCTCGGGCGGAACGCTGCGAGGTCTGCGGCGGGACTGGCGCGGACAGGGGCACGGGAAGGAAGCTCTGCCCCACCTGCGGCGGCTCGGGGCAGGTCCGCAGGAACTCGGGTTTCTTTTCCATTGCCTCCACATGCCCGACCTGCAACGGCGAGGGAGAGATCGTCGAGAAGCCGTGCTCGAACTGCCGGGGAAGCGGCCTTGTCCGGCGCAACCGGACGGTCACCGTTACCATTCCCGCCGGCATCGAGGACGGCAAGAGGCTCAGTCTTGGAGGGCAGGGAGACGTGGGAACCAACGGCGCGCGGGACGGCGACCTGTACATTTTCCTTCGGGTGCAGCCCCATGAGCTGTACGAGCGCGACGGCAACGACGTCTACTGCGCTGTTCCCATCTCGTTCACGCAGGCTGCCCTCGGCTCCGAGATCGTCATCACCACGCTGGACGACAAGACGGTCCGCCTGTCCGTGCCTCCAGGAACCCAGAACGGCAGGATCCTTCGCCTCAAGGGGGAAGGGATTCCCGAGCTGCACAGCCCCGGCAAGCGCGGCGACCTGTACATCAAGCTCATCGTCAAAGTTCCGACGAAAGTTTCCGCCCGGGCGAAGGAGCTTCTCAAGGAGCTGGCCAGCGTCAACGGAGAAGAAAAGAGCCCCAAGCCCATCCCCTTGTCCGAGCTGAAGCAATGACATAGCATTGCTTCCATGGAAAAAGTTGCCGCGATCGTTGTTTCCGTCACCGTGACCCTTCTGGCCTTCGAGGCTCTGCTGCTCGCCATCCGTTCTTCGAGGTGCGCGCGGATGCAGGAGCCGCTGTGCCTCTCTTTCTTTCTGGCAGCGGTCGCCGTCGGCCTCGCGTTCCCCTTTCTCCTTGGCGCCGGCAGCATTCTCGCGGTCTTCATCCTCTGGGCCGCGGGCGCCTTTCTCATCGAGGCGCGCGGCCGAACCGGTCACGGCAGGCTGCGCCTGCCATGGGCGTTCGCCTGCGCGGGCTTTGCCTGTTCCCTGGTCCTGGGGAACCTCTGTGGGCTCGGGCGGACCGTCCTCTATTCCGCATTCGATGCCGCTGGAACCTGCGCTCTCGGCGCGTTCGCCGCGAAGCTCATGCTGGGCATCGGGCGCGGCTCCCGGTCCACTCCGCTGTTTGCCGCCCTGGTGTCCGCATGCACATGGTTCGTCGTGGCATCAGTGGACACGGTGCTCTCCTCGTTCGGGCTTCGCTATCCGGACCTCTCCGTCATACCCCTGTTCACGCTCTCTCTCTGCCTGGGTTGGCTCGTGTTCCAGGAGGGCTACCCGTCCCGAGCCGGGTGGCGTGGACGGCTGGCGGCCCTGGAGCTGGAGGAGAGGCTCCCGCATGCCGCGTACGCCCGTGTGCTGGACCAGGAGACGGCCCTCGCGCGCCAGGATCGTCTGGTGGCCGCGGGTTTGCTTGTCCTCGGAGTGGCGCATGAGTTCAAGAACACCCTTTCCTACATCAGGGCTGTGGCGGAACGAGGTCTGGACCGGCCAGAAGCCGACAGCAAAGACGAAAGCCTGAGGCTTCTCATGGAGCACGTGGAAACCGGAAAAGAGTCAGCCGTCACCCTGCTGGAAAGGCTCTCGCGTGAGGGAAGAGAGGAGCCCTGCCTCATCGACCCGGAGCGCGACCTTGTGCGCTTCCTGCGGCTCATACGGGCCGGTTATCGCGGAGAAGGGATCCTCATGCCTGCCTCGCTTGAACCTGGGGTCAGGTTCATAGCAAGAAAGAGCGAAGTCGAGCAGATCCTCCATAACCTCGTGCGAAACGCGGTCGAAGGCCTGCAGTGCCGGGGGTTGGCCGAACAAAAGCTCATCGAGGTCTCCTCTCGACGTGTCGATGGTCGAGCCATCCTGGACGTGAAGGACAACGCGGGAGGGATGACCGCTGCCGCCGCGCGCCGCCTCTTTACACCCCGCTACTCGCAGACAGGGGGCACGGGACTGGGTCTGTACCTGTCGAGGAGCCTCGCCAGCCAGAATGGAGGAACTCTCGAGTACCTCCCCGCGGACGGCGGGAGCGTGTTCCGGCTCAGCTTTCCGATCGCTAGTTGATGTGTGCGGTCAGGCTGACAGAGTGGCCGCTGGAGGGATTCGTGCCCTGCGTGTAGGGCATCTGGATCAGGTTCAGCTCCGTTCCTGAAGGATCGAAGAAATCATCCGGGGCCGGGGAGGCATAAAATGTCGAGCCGCTGGCGCCGCTGGTGTACGAGGTGACGAGGGTGTACCGCTGGTTCGGCAGCTTGTTAAGAATCACCAGGAAATGGGCGTACGTGCCGTCGTACGTCGCGGAGCTCGTTGTCTGGCTGAAGGCTTGCCCCGCGTCCGATGACGCGGAGACCGTAACGCTCGAGCCGGGTTGACTCCAGTCCGGATGGCTGGACCCCAGCACGCGCACATCCACGGAGATGGCGTTCGACGGATAAATGAGGTTCAGCACCTGGCTGCAGCCTGACAGCGCGAATGCCAGGGCCGCCACCAATACCGGCGTCCACTTTCTCACGATCCGTGTTTCCTCTGTTTCTCCCCAAGTATAGCACAAATGTCAGGCAGTTTGCCACCCCTTTCTCGGGAGGTCGTCGCAAAAAAAACGCCTCCGAAGTGGGGGCGTCCATTCTTGCTGCTCGCTTTATGGGAAGTACACGGTCAGCGGGCCGGTAATGTCCGATGACTTGAAGTAAGGGACGGCAACCGAGGAGGTGTAGAAATTCGAAGGATCGTAGAAGTAATACGTATAAAAGGAAGAGCTCAGTGCCGGTTTATACACCGTATACAGGCCGTACGTGTCGTTTTTGAGCTTTGTAAACTGGAAATCGTAGTAGTTGTACACGGCGTCATAGCTCTGGTACGAATACGAAGTGAAGCCCTGAACGCTGTTCCCGGAGCTATCCAGGAGCTGCACGGTCACGTAGACCGGACTGTGTGAGAAGGCCACAGCCACCGTTACGTTCACTATCTGCCTCTCAGGGTAGATTACATCCAGCATGGCGTTGCAGCTGGAAAGCCCGACGACACTCCCTGCGGCGAGGGCCGCCATCACTACAAGTTTTTTCATGAGTTTCATTCCCTTGTCCTCCCCGATCAAAAGTAGATGGCGACGTTGAAGCTGACCGAACTTCCGTCCGTGAGCGTGCTCCAATTCCCGCGCGACGCATCACTAAAGGCCGCGCTGAGGTCGTTCCAGTTCGCGAACACCTGGGTTCCGGAGAAATTGACTCCCCACCAACCGAATTTCACGCCAATTCCCGCCCGCGCGTTCACCCCGACGTTGCCATAATCCGTGCTGTCGTAGATGTACAGGTGGTTGAAGCCAATTGTCCCGTACGCAAGAACCGGCCGAAGCACGAACCGCACGCCGACGTCGAAGAGGTTCAGGAACCCCGGCGCGTAGTAGCCAGTTGCATTCCAAACCCAGTAGTCGGGCATCGCGAAAGCATCCCAGGAAAAGTACAGAATGCTGTACGCGTAGCCAACGTGGAAGCCCAGGATGGAGTTCACTGCATTCGGATCCGCAATATTGCTGGAGTTCCGGCTCGGCGTCCAGCTCAGCCCGAGCTCCCATTCTCCACGCTCGGCGAAAGCGGGCACTGCCAGAGCCAGAAGCAGTATCGCCGCCAGCGGAAGCAGAATCTTCTTCATCGTGTTCCTCCTCGATGTTCCAATCCCCTCGCCGGAGGGGACGAAGCAACTGCGCTATGTACCCGGTACACACCATTGTAACACGCGGGTCGGCCAAAAGCAGCACTCGCGGGAAAAGTCCGCCAACGTGCTTCTGCTTGAAACGCCGTGACGCGGGCTGGTACTATGACGCGGATGGCTCTGAAGATCCTCGCGATCAATCCCGGCTCCACATCCACGAAGCTCGCCTTGTACGATGACACAAACGAGTGCTGGAAAAAGGGAGTCTCTCATGCGTCCGAGGACATCGCCCGGTTTCGAAGGATCCAGGACCAGCTGGAGCTGCGAAGCTCGGCTGTGAACGAAAGTCTTGCCGAGGCGGGGATCCGGCTCTCCGACATCTCGGCCGTCGTCGGCAGGGGAGGCTTGCTCAAGCCACTGGCCGGCGGGGTCTACGAGGTCAACGAGCAGATGAAGGCTGATCTCATCGCCTGCAAATATGGCACGCATGCTTCCAACCTGGGGGCGCTCATCGCGGACGCTATCGCATCGGAGATCGGCGTGAAGGCCTATATCGTCGACCCCGTTGTCGTGGATGAGCTGGATCCGATTGCCCGCTATTCGGGGATTCCCCAGATCCCCCGCCGGTCGATCTTCCACGCTCTGAACCAGAAGGCGACCGCGAAGAAGGCAGCCAGGAGCCTGGGAAAGAAATACGCCGACTGCACGCTGATCGTCGCCCACATGGGCGGGGGCACCTCGATCGGCATCCACGAGCGGGGAAGGGTCGTGGATGTCAACAACGCCCTCGACGGCGAAGGCCCGTTTGCGATCGAGCGGGCGGGCACGGTCCCGGCAGGGGACTGGATGCGATGGATCCTTTCTCACCAGCATGATCCCCAGGCCCTTCAGCTCATGCTCACGGGCAGAGGGGGGCTTGTCGCGTACCTTGGCACCAACGAGTTTCAGGAGATCGAGAAGTCGGCGATGGGCGGGGGAGAGCTCGATGCAAATCTCTCCAATGAGCTGATCCGCGCGTTGTGCTACCAGATCGCCAAGTGCATAGCGGGGCTGGCAGCTTTCACCGCGGGCGAGCTGGACGCCATTGTCCTGACAGGCGGGATGGCGTTCTCCGATCGCGTGGTCAGGGAGATCTCCACGCGCGTGTCGTTCCTTGCGCCGGTGCTCCTGTTTCCGGGCGAGAACGAGCTGGAGGCACTCGCGATGGGGGTTCGCGAGGTTCTCCTGGGGGAGGCGCAGGCAATGACCTACCGGGGATGAACGGAGTCTGCAGTGCATCGTGGACCGACGGCACACGTGAACGCTGAACCACGCCTCCTTCCCTGGAACAGGAAGTTCCTCGGCTCCAAGAGGGTCCTGCGGGAATGGATCGCCGAGCGGATCATCGAGAGGGTGGGGACCCCAACCATTTTTCTCGATGGGTTCTGTGGCACGGGATCAGTCGGCGTGGCCATGGCCCTGCACGGTGCACGACGGGTCGTGGCCGTCGATTCGCTTCTGTCCAACTGCGTTGTGCTCCGGGGGTTCGTCGAGATGTCTCGCCTCCGCGAGGACGCGCGCATGGCCAGGCACATGTCCGAGCTGAATGAGCTTGCTCCTGTTCACGGGTACATTACCGAGAGCTACGGAGACACATACTTCACGCGCGAGAACTGCTCACGAATGGACGCCATTCGTGAGAGGATCCAGAGCATGCGAGCAGACGGGGAGATTTCCGACAGCGAGCACGCGATACTGCTTGCCGCTTTTCTGCTTGCAGCCGACCGGGTGGCGAACACGATCGGCCAGTACGACGCTTTCCTCAAGCACATCGACAAACGGAGCATGGTCGGGGGACGGCACCTCGTGGATGAGAGAGTCAGGTCCAGGTTCGTGCTGCAGCCCCTCGAGCGGTTGGGCGACATTTCCCTCCAGGTCCTGCACGGAGAGATGATCAGCCTTGCCCCCGACATCTCCGCCGACGTGGTCTACTATGATCCTCCCTACAACGGTCGGCAGTATTGCGACAACTACCATGTCCTTGAAAACCTCGCGCTCTGGCAAAAGCCTCCTCTTTTCGGCAAGACGCGAAAGTTCGACAGGCGCGGGATGCGGAGTCCATTCTCCAGTATGACCCAGGCCCAGGATGCCGTCCAAAGACTGATCTCAGCGACTCCTGCCCGCGAGATCTTTTTTTCCTACAGCTCTGAAGGGATTCTTTCCCCCCGGAAAATACGAAATGTCCTTGCTCAACGCGGCGATGTCGAGCAGATCGAGACCGAGTACCCGGTTTTTGGAAATGGCGCCGGGGTCTCGGTTCGTCGAAACGTCACGGAGATGCTTTTCCACCTGAGGGCCCGCAGGGGGACCCATGGGTGAAAAGCGGGAGTTGGTCGATGAGACCGGCCTGTCCCGGGGATTCTACTCAGAGCGAAACCGGGTGAATGACCTCACTGGGCGGGAGTGGGTCTTCTGGACGCGGTCGGTCATCACGAAGCCGTATCCGCCCGACACGCAGCACGCGCTGCGCAGCCGACATGGCGGACAGAAGCCGCCACGGCTGTGCGCCGATCTGATCCGCGCGTTCACAAAATCCGGTGAAACGATCCTGGATCCCTTCATGGGTGTGGGCGGAGCGCTCCTGGGAGCGTCCCTCGCCGGCAGGAAGGCGGTCGGCATCGAGATCGACGCTCGGTGGATCGAGATCTACCGCGAGGTGTGCGCGAAAGAGAAGCTGGAGCAGCAGGAAGTTGTTGTCGCGGATGCCGGTGAGGCTCTCGCCGAAATGAAGGGCAGGATGTTCGACTGTGTTTTCACGGACGTCCCCTACTGGAAAATGGACAAGGCGGCCAGATCCCGGGGCGCGTTCAAACGGGTCGGAGAGGCCTCGCGCCCCGCAAGGGCAAGCAAGCTCTCCGCTTTTGCCGCCGCGGAGTACGCGTCGAAGGGCGACTGGCTGGCGCATATGGGAAGGGTTTTTTCGCTCGCGGCCGGTCTGCTGAAGCCGCAGGGGTACCTTCTCACTTTCATCGGCGACATGTACCGGGACAACCAGTATCACTGCCTCTCCGCGGAGCTGGCCCAGGTGATCTCAGGAGTCCCCGGCATGGTGTGGAAGGCCAACATTGTCTGGTACGACGTTTCGAAGAAACTTCACCTCTATGGCTATCAATATTCGTACATACCTTCCCTGATCCATCAGAACGTTCTCGTTTTCCGCAACGAAGATCCGAAAGGACAGTAGGCATGGCGGAGTATCTGTTCGGATTTCACACGATCGAGGAGACCCTGCGCAGAGGAGTGTCAGGAGCGTCCCTGCTGGTCTCTCGGGAGAACGCGCGCATCGCCAGGCTTCGGGAGGCGGCTGAAAGCCGCGGGGTGCCGGTCTCCGAGGTCGATGATGGGGAGTTGACGCAACTGTGCGGCACCGACGCTCATCGCGGAGCGGTGCTCGTTCTTTCCCGTACCCCGGCCTCTCTGCAGAAAAACCTTCGTCACCTTGTCTCGGCTGTAAAGGATGCACCTGCACTGGTCCTTGTGTTGGACGGCGTGACTGATCCCCAGAATCTCGGCGCAATCCTGCGCTCGGCGGACCAGTTCGCGGCCGACATCGTCGTGATTCCGTCCCGCCGCTCCGCCCAGGAGACCCAGACGGTGGCCAAGGTCTCTGCCGGCGCCAGCGCCTACGTTCCCCTTGCGGTCGTTGCAAATATCCCTTCCGCGCTTGACCTCCTCACGGAGAATGGATTCTGGATCTTCGGCGCCGACATCCAGGGACAGACCACGGACACGCTTGACTTGAGCGGCAAGACGTGCCTCGTCCTGGGAAGCGAGGGCACGGGCATGCGGCGTCTTGTCAGGGAGAAGTGCGACTTTCTCGTCCGCATTCCCGCGGCCGGGCACGTGGATTCCTTCAATGTCTCGGTTGCAGCGGGAATCCTGCTTTTCGAAGCCCGAAGGCAACAGGGGTTTCCCCACATCACCAGGAAATGATCCACTCTGAGCCGCCGAGCCCTCGTGCGGTACGGGAGTACCCGTTCGGCGAGTACGCCGTACGGGAGTGCGCGAGTACGCGCTCGGCAGTAGCCGTACCCGTTCGGCGAGTAGGCGAGTACGCCTTCCGCGCGAAAGCGGCTTCTCGCACGGGGACTCCATCGGCGGCCGATGCAGTGTGACAGCCAAGGCCTCGACACATCGGCTTCCGTGAGGTAGACTCTCTCTCGAAAAACGTACCGACCGGTCGGTTTTTGTTCGGTTTTTCCCTGCGGTTAAGGGACCCGGGGGTCGGGAGGAGTCAGTGCAGGACAGAAGCACCCAAACCAGGAATCGCATCCTTCAGGTTTCTCTGCGGCTATTCGGGGAAAGAGGATACAACGCGACCGGGGTTGCCCGGATCTGCAAGGCTTCCCAGGTGAGCAAGGGTGCTTTCTATCACCACTTTCGGAGCAAGCAGGCGCTCTTTCTCCAGCTCATGCAGGGGTGGCTTTCCGGAGTCGACGGTCAGCTGCAACGCGCCCTGGCGGGCTCCCGGAGCGTTCCTTCGGGGTTGCTTGCCATGGCATCCGAGATGCGCCCGGTGTTCCAGGCCGCCGACGGGAGGCTCGAGATCTTCCTGGAGTTCTGGCAACAGGCTCGCCGGGACAAGGCGGTGTGGAAAGGGATCATGGCTCCCTACCGGCGGTATCGGGACCTTCTGGCCGAGATCGTACGGCAGGGCATCGCGGAGGGATCGTTTCGGTCCGTGGACGCCAACGCAGCCGGGCAGGCCCTCGAGACACTGGCAGTGGGAACGCTGCTGCAAGGTGTCCTCGACCCTCGAGGGGCGAGATGGGACCGCGTCATAAGGAGCTCGGTGCGGCTCCTGATCGAGGGGCTGGCAGGGCAGCGCTCAGGGAGCGCGGCTGCTGCAGGACCAGGGCGCGCCGCAAGGAGGTAGATGAATGGTTCTCGTTACCGGAGCTGCGGGACACCTTGGCTGCGCTCTTCTCCGAGAGCTTTCGGCCAGCGGGGAAAGGATGCGGGCGTTCGTTCTTCCCGATGAGGATCGCACCGGGTTCAGAGGAATCCCTTTGGAAATCGCGACGGGAAATATCCTCGACCTGAAATCGATCCAACAGGCGGCCGACGGCGCTCGGATGATCTACCACCTTGCGGGGATCGTCTCGATCATGCCCGGGAAGGACGAGCTGATGAGGCGGGTCAACATCGAGGGAACCGCGAACGTGGCCCGGGTGTCCCGGGAGCAAGGGACACGAATGGTCTACGTCAGCTCGATTCATGCCATTTCCCGTCCTCCCGAAGGAACTCTCATCGATGAGAGCGTCCCGATCGACCCCTGCAACCCGGCAGGGGAGTACGACCGGAGCAAGGCGGAGGCCTCTCTCGCCGTGCTGTCAGAGGTTGACCAAGGACTGGATGCGGTGATTGTGTGCCCGACAGGAATTATCGGTCCCTACGACTTCCGCGGAATCTCCCCAATGACCCGGCAGATGCGCGCATGGACCGTGCCCGGCAGCCACCTCGTTCCCGAGGGGCATTTCGATTTTGTCGACGTGCGCGACGTCGCGCAGGGGATGATTCTAGCCGCCCGGCACGGGGTGAAAGGCCGGCTGTACATCCTCGCAGGCGAGCGTGTGTCGGTCAAGACGCTTTTCCATCTGGTCAAGGAAAGTGCCGCAACGCGCGGTCGCGCGATTCGGGTGCCCTCCAGCGTGATGCGTCTTGCCGCGGCGTTCTCTGCCCTGCATTCGCGGCTGTGGGGTACGAAAGTCCAGCTGACAAGGTACGCGTTGGAGACACTGCAGAGCAACTCCCTGATATCCTGCGACAGGGCGCGAGAGGAGCTGGGCTACCGGCCTCGCTCTCTCTCCCAGACTATCAGGGACACGGTCACGTGGCTGCGTGAGAACCCTGAGCCGTCCGCACAGGCGATTGCAGCATTCGAGCGAGCCCGGGGGCGCACCGCCGCCGCCCCGCGGCGCGGGGGAGTTCGCCCGAAGCGGGTGCAGACGCCGCTGTGAGGCCGCGGGTCAGGCCTCTCCTTGAGGTTTCTCTGCAAGCGCCCCGCGCCGCGGTTCGTTGACCGGCGTCAGCCGGCGGTGGTACGCTTGCCGCGAATGAGCTCAGATGGTCCCGTTTCTTCCCGGGAGCCGCTGGCGGAGCGCATGCGGCCGCGCACGCTGGAGGAGTTCGTCGGACAATCGCACATCCTCGGGCCGGACAAGCCCCTGCGCCTCCTGCTCGACTCCGGGCATCTGCCTTCGCTGATCTTCTGGGGCCCGCCGGGATGCGGCAAGAGCTCCCTGGCCCGGATCATCTCCCAGCGGCTCGGCTACTCCTTTCATTTTTTTTCCGCGGTCGTTTCCGGGATACGGGAGCTCAAGGACCTGTTCGCCCAGCTGGAAACGGAGACCACGGGAAAGAACCTCGTTTTCATCGACGAGATCCACAGGTTCAACAAGGCGCAACAGGATGCGTTCCTGCCCTACGTCGAAAAAGGCGTCATCACGCTCATCGGGACGACGACGCTGAACCCTTCTTTCTCCATCGTATCTCCGCTGCTGTCCAGATCCCGGGTCTTCATCCTGAACACGCTGGACGAGGCCGAAATTCGCGAGGTCATGGCGCGGGCCCTTGCCGACCGGGAGAGAGGGTACGGTGGCACGCCGATCACGTGCGAGCCCCATGTGCTGGAGATCATCGCCCGCTACTCGCAGGGCGACTGCCGGGCCGCTCTCAACGCGCTGGAAATGCTTGTCGAGTCCGCCCGCGCCTCCCCTGAGGCGCGGGGGCCGAGCGGAGAGATCAGCCTGACACGATTCCGGCTGGAGGCCGTCTTCGAGGGAAAGCTCCCCGACTACGATCGTGACGGGGAAGGGCACTACAACCTCATCTCCGCGCTCCACAAGAGCATCAGGGGGTCTGATCCCGACGCCTCACTGTACTGGCTCGCCCGAATGCTCGAAGGCGGAGAGGATCCCCTGTACATCGCGCGGCGGCTTCTGCGGGTGGCCTCCGAGGACGTGGGCCTGGCAGATCCGCAGGCGCTCGTGGTGGCGAACGCCGCCCAGGAAGCGGTGCATTTCCTGGGCATGCCGGAAGGCGACCTCGCGCTCGCCGAGACGGTTGTGTACCTGGCAACAGCGCCGAAGAGCAACGAGATCTACGCCGCGTATGCGAAGGCGCGGGAAGATGCCCATGAGCACGGCGCGGACCCGGTTCCGCTCTATCTCAGAAACCCGGTCACGTCGCTCATGAAAAAAGCGGGCTACGGGGACGGATACCTGTATCCGCACGACCACGAGGATCGCGTCGTCAACCAGGAGTATTTCCCGCCACAGCTTTCCGGAAGGAAGTATTACACCCCATCCGAGTTCGGCTTCGAAAAGATCGTGGATAAGCGGATCAGGTGGTGGGAAGAGCGGCGCAGGGGCCGGCGGCCGGGAGGGTAGGTCGACCCCGGCTGCTACGCTCTGAGGTAGCTCTCCACGATATCCTGGTATTCGGCGATCGTCTCCGCGTTGATCACGCTCTGGCGGATGACCGCGCCGCTCTCCATTCCTTTCGTGTAGGCGATGAAATGCTTGCGCATGTCGCGGCAGGCTTTTTGCTCACCCACCGACCTGCTCAGCATGTGGAGGTGCTCCAACGCCGCGGAGAGCCGGGTCCTGGCGTCGATGGCCGTCGATCTGCCCTCCTGGCGAAGGAGAGCCTCGGTCTGCTGGAAGATGAAGGGATTGCCCAGGCACCCGCGCGCGATCATGACCCCGTCGCAGCCGGTGTGCTCCAGCATGTCCCGACAGTCGTTCGGACTGAACAGGTCCCCGGACCCGATGACGGGCACCGGGCAGTTCTCCTTCAATGCCCTGATGTGATCCAGTCTTGCCTTCCCGCCGAACTCCTGTGCCCGCGTTCGCGGGTGGAGCGTGACAAGCGCCGCGCCTCCGTGCACAGCCTCATCGGCACAGGATTGGAAACTGACCGATCCCGCATCCCACCCCGAGCGCAACTTCACCGTCACCGGGATCTCCGTCTCCGCCTTCATCGCCCGGACGATCGAGCCGACGAGCCGGGGGTTGCGCAGGAGGGAGGCTCCGCAGCCGGTTTTCAGGACTTTCGGGACCGAGCAGCCGCAGTTGAGGTCGATGAGGGCGGGTGCCAGCGAGGCGATCCGCCGCACGGCTGCCGCAGCGGTTCGCTCATCGGAAGCGAAGATCTGAAAACCAGTCAGGACCTCGTTCGGGGCCCGCGTGAGAAGGCGCAGGGAGGTTCCGTTGTTCCGCGAGAGACCCTCCGCGGATACCATCTCCGTGAAGCACAGCGATGCGCCGAAGCGCACGCACACGGATCGGAAAGCCGCATCCGTGTATCCCGCCATCGGCGCGAGCCAGACGTTTCCCGGGATCTCCCGGGGACCGATGCGTACGGAGTGAAAGAGGCAGTTAGTCGTGGAGGCCAAAGAATGCGAGGCTGTTGGCGTACAGGGTCTCCGTGATCGCCTCCACGGGAACCTCCCGCAGCTGCGCGATGAAGGCCGCGGTTTCGTTGATGTAGGAGGGCTTGTTCCTCTTCCCCCTGTGCACGGCCGGGACCATGAAGGGAGCTTCGCTCTCGATGAGCATCCTTTCGACGGGGATCTTCCGCGCCGTGTCCTGCAGGTTGCGGGCGTTCCTGTATGTCACATTGCCGGCGAACGAGATCCAGAGGTTCAGCTCGAGCGCCTTCTTTGCGTACTCGTAGTCCTCGGAGTAGCAGTGGAGGATCCCTCCCCTGCGAGGCAGCCGCTCGCGAAGGATCTCCAGGACGTCCGACCCCGCGTCCCGGTTGTGGATGATCACCGGCAGGGACAGCTTCTCCGCGAGCTCGAGCTGCCGTATGAACAGCTCCACCTGGGAGTCGCGGTCTCCAAACTTCCGGTAATAGTCCAGACCGATCTCGCCGATGGCCACGACCCTCTCCAGCCGCGTTCCTTCCTGGATCTTGGCCTCCCAGTCGTCGCCGGGCTGCACAACCGACGAAGGGGAGATGCCGATACTATGATAGACGTTTGTTTCGGTTTTCAGGTTCGCGAACAGCTGGGCAAAGTCGATGAGGTTGTTGGAGACTGTCACAAGATGCTGGACACCTTCCTGCCTCGCCTCCTGCACGACGATGAGCTGGTCGATCGGGTCTTCGGTTATGAGGCCCAGGTGGGCGTGCGTGTCGAAGTATCGCATATGTCTCCGTTGGGTTTGCGTTTCGAAAGAGTTTCTGTTCTTCTTCCGATTTTTCTAGAGGATATCATGGGGCAGGAAGCAAGTCAAATTCTATTTCCCAGAGGTCCGGGGCCGTTCGCCCCGTTTTTTGGGCGCCATTTCGCCGTTGCTCAAAGCGACCCGTGGCTCGTGAGGCTCGGAAGGCATCGGAAGGCTGCACCGGGAAGGTCCGGAAGGCTGCCTGGTTTGACAAGGAATACCCCCTATGGTAGTATGTGCACGAATTTCTTATACTAGTGGAGCGAGACCATAGCGTAAGAAGGAAGAAGACTTGCCGGTTAGCCAATATAAGAAGGTCGAGAAGCAGTTCGCCGACAGGTTCGGGTCATGGCTGCGGCGGATATGGGTCTCGATCCTCAACTTTTTCAAACATACGGTACAAAAAGGGAAACAGCGCTTCACGGTTATGCTGATTCCCCACTCAGAGAAGAAGATCTTCAATTTTCAGATCTCCTTCTTCACTCTCATCTTTGTCACGTTGACCCTTGGTGTGGTGCTGGTCGGCTTCTTCCTGCTGGCCACGAACTACACCTATACGAATGAGAAGATCACGAGGGTCTCCCAGGACCTCCAGAGCAACGAAGCGACCATGGAGAACTTGAAGGATGAAATCTCCGGCGTGCGCAAAGCGGGGCGGACTTTCAAGGCGAGCATGGACAACGTGATGAGGGTCATCGGAAACCAGGACTACCTCAACGCGGCAGACACTCCGGCGGTCGGCGCTCGATACCTTTCCGCGGAAGATCCTCCCCATGGCGGGAACAACAAGGAGTTGGCGGATCTGAAGAGCATGACGCGCTTGATGGAGAGCTCTGTCGAGCCCCTTGACGAGGTCAACAAGGTGCTGAGCGCGTACAGGGACCTGCTCGCTGACACGCCGACCTTGTGGCCGCTGAAGGGGGTACACGGCAATATCACGACCCGCTTCGGCTGGACGATCCATCCTTTCACCCACCTCGGATACCTCCACACCGGGGTCGACATAGCCTGGGCCCTCGGGACTCCGGTGGAGGCAACGGCGAACGGCACCGTGGTGCAGACAGGATACACGGATGACGCGGGCTGGTTCATAGCGATCCAGCACAAGTACGGCTTTACGACGAGGTACCTCCACCTCCTTCGCTACGTCAAGTACAAGGGCGACCATGTGAACCGCGGAGACACGATCGGCTACATCGGGAATACCGGACTTTCGACCGGCCCGCACCTTCACTACGAGGTTCGGCTGGGAGCCAACTATGTGGACCCGATGAATTTCCTCCTGATAACGCCGGACATTGCTGGCGCAAGGGTCAGCGGAAGGGGAACCGATTGAGCGATGCCCGTGTTGCCGATGACGCCTTCATAAACTCGATCATTGGAGAAGGCACGAGGTTCAAGGGGGAGTTCGATCTGAACGGCCTTCTGCGGATCGACGGAGACTTCACGGGAGTGATCCGCACGAGGGGGAAAGTGCTCGTCGGCCAGAACGGCCGGGCGGAATGCACCCTCCACGCGGGCACCGTCGTCGTCGGCGGCGTCCTGCGCGGAGAGATCGTCTCCACCGAGAAGGTGATCATCCTGTCCACGGGCCTGGTGCTGGGCAACATTTCGACCCCCCGGCTCATCGTGGAGGAGGGGGTCATCTTCAACGGGTCGTGCAGGATAACGACCCCCGCGGTGGAGGTGCCCCGCGCTGGCTCGTCAAACGGGCAGAGGCCGGGGGCAGCCGCGGCGCACACAGAAGCGCCCGCGCTGCAGGGGCAGAAGCGCTGAAGGGCGCTTCATGGCGAGAATCGACTCGCTCGGGGAATCTCCGTCCTGGCTCGTTCCTGAGAAAAAAAAGGCGGGAAAGAAAGACAAGGCCCGGCGCAGGACCTTCTCCGAGCTCGTCGAGTCGGCTGCCGAGGGAGGAGAGGCTTCCGCGGACGATCTTTCGCGCTCAGAAAGCAAGCGGGGGATCGATGAGCTTCTGGATGGCGTCTTTTCCGCCGGAGATGCCTTGAAAAAGGCACCGACCCTGGAGACGATCCGCGACTATCGCCGGAGGGTGAAGGACTTCGTCCGATTTGTCGTAAGCCATTCCGTCGCGGTGGAGGAGACGACCTCGGGCGCGACCATTCTGAAGCGAAAGCGATTTACCCTCGTCAGGGTGATCGATGAGAAAATCGAGGCCCTCGCGGCCTCGGTTCTTGCGGGGCAGAAGGAGCAGCTGTCCATCCTGGCGCAGATCGACCAGATCAACGGGCTGCTCGTCGACCTGGTTTCCTGACGCTCGACACGGAGGAGCGAACGCACATGGGCGATCATGAGGACATCATCATCGAGGACACTCTCGTCGAAGATGCAGCCGAGGCCGCCCCCGCCGCAGCGCCGGTGAAGCTGGAAGGAAAGACCGTATGGCGTGTGAAGGTCCTGTACTCCAGCTCGACAGAGTTCTGCGAGGCTCCTCCGGGGCTGGATGCGAAGGTGGGGGACCTTGTTGTGATCCCGACGCGCTACGGCAACGAGCTGGGGAGGATCCTGGGCAGGGAAATCGATCCCTCGGCGATCACGAGCGAGCTCCGCACGATCGTACGCGCGGCAAGCGCCGGCGATCTCCTTCTGGTCGAGGAGAATGACACGCGGGAGGAGAGGGCCTTCGAGACCTGCCGGGAGAAGATCGAGGCTCGCGGCCTGTCGATGAAGCTTGTCAGCGCGCACTATATTCTCGACGAGCAGAAGATCCTCTTTTTCTTTACTGCCGAGAACCGGGTTGATTTCCGCGAGCTCGTGCGGGACCTTGTCGCGGTCTTCAAGATGCGCATCGAGCTGCGCCAGATCGGCGTTCGCGACGAGGCGCGCGTGGTGGGCGGGCTCGGCATCTGCGGACGGGCGTTGTGCTGCAACGCGGTCACGGACAGGCTCCGCCCGGTGTCGATCAAGATGGCCAAGGAGCAGAACCTGACGCTGAACTCAATGAAGATCTCGGGTCCCTGCGGTCGTCTCCTGTGCTGCCTGTCCTATGAGTTCGACACCTACCGGGAAATCCGCCAGGGACTCCCGGGAATGGGTACGAGGGTGCAGTTCGATGGAGAGGAGTTCAAGGTCACTGACATGAACGTCCTCACCCGCCGGTTGCGCCTCCAGGGACAGAGCGGACGCGTCCTCGACGTGGGTTTCGACGCCTTGTCCCGCAATCAGCAGACACAAGGCTGGGAGCTGCACGTGCGGGCCGGAAGCGACTCCGAGGAGACTCGCTAGGAAGTCACCTTTTCGCCTTTTGCCAGCGCTTCCAGCTTCTCGAGCATCTTCGTCAGCTGCTGCCGTCCGATGGCGAAATCGTTCTTCCCATTGAGGAAGACCGCGTCGAAGTCCCTGTCATAGCGGGCATACGTGATTGTGGCTGTCCTCGACAGTCCCTTGTTGAGGAAAAACCGCACGGTCACATCAGGGGTCTCGGGGACTTTCCGCGCCGCCTCGCCCTCCACCTGCATGCCGACGAGCTGCTGGTAGAAAGCTTTGAAGGAGTCTTCCTCCACGGTTTTCCCGTCAACGGAATACGTTGCCTCAACGGTGGCCTTTTCCCCCGCCTTCTCCGCCTTCTTTGTCACTCGCGCGATCGCCAGGGAATGCGAAGCGCCTTCGCTCGAGATGTCGATCCTGTCCACGTCGTCGATGTTGGGGATGAAGACGAACTTGTCCACGATGTCCCAGGGAGTCGTTTTCAGGAACGAGAGGCTGCTTGTGGTGGTTGTGTAGACGGCTGGCCTCCCGCGAATGCTGAAATAAGTCTTGTCAGGGCCGGCCTCCGAGCCGATCAGAAAGTCCAGGGTGTTTGACGCGTCACGGACGATGACCTCGGCCCGCGGCGTGGCCAGGCCATAAGGGGCCAGATTCTTCGGAGCGTCGTTGACAAAAGAGGAGATCTGGATCTGCTGGGGTCCCTTGATGAGCTGGTCCTGCTTCTCCGAATCGACGCCCCGGGGGTACGAGTATGGCCGGGTCATGAGGTAGCGGCTGAAACCGAGCTGGAAAGTCTTGTTCTGCTCCTCCGTCTTCTGCTTCAGCTCAATCACCGGGCCGTCCGCCCGCGAGAGGCGAAAATACGTGATCTTGTCGTAGGCGATTTCGGGGCTGATTCTCTTATCCCGCAGATCCGCGAGCCTCCAGTGCATCTGCTCGCCATGGTTCGTCCAAACCGTATAGACCTTCGCGTCGCCTTTCACTTGCAGGTAGTATGCGTTTCCCGTCGGGGTCTTGTCGCCCAGGAGAAGCGTTTTTGTCGTGCCATCGCTGAAGAACGCCTCCCCGACTGCCCGGGGAGGCGCGAGCCCATACTGCGCGAGGTCAGCGGGCTTCTCATCGATCACCCGCTCCGCAGTCAGGGACGTGAAAGTCAGCACAATGTCATCGAGGTTCGACTGATCGAGGGCAAACTGCCGGGAGGAGTCCACCGACCACGACTTTCCCTTCTTCTCGAGCGTCAGCGTGCCCTCCGCCCTGTCGCTGAGGACGATCTTCATGAGCTTGTCCTTGTCCGCCGAGATGAGCGCGGGTGCGGTGCTCGCCGCCTTGACCGGACGCGGTCGTGTCACAACGAGGTAGGCGCCCACCAGCCCCGCAAGCACGACCAGCACGATGCCAAGTGTCAAGAGACGCCTCTTCATGAAACCAACCCTCCTGCCTCTGCGCCGCTCACAGGTGCCGTCTTCTGATCCACACAAAGAATCCCGCTCCCAGGACGAGGAGAGGCATGACGATCACGACCAGGCCCGAGAACAGCAGCGCCTGGAGGCTGTTGAGCGCAAGTCGCATCGTGAGCATGCTCTTGGGCCGCACCGTGATTTCGTCCGTCTTGCCCTTGAGCCATCCGAGGTCGTTCAGGAAGAAGTCGAGGTTTCCCGGAATCTGGGAGGACAAAGACTGCGCGAGGAACCGCGCGGAGGCAATCACGACGAGCCGAGTGTCCTTCCCGCTCGCGTCGCTGGCCGGGTCCGTGATCGCCACGGCAAGGGTGAAGGGACCCTGCGCATCGCCCTTCTGCTTCGAGAGCGTCGTGATGTTCTCGATGTCTTTCTTCCCCCAGGAATTGTCCGTGGTGCTGAGCAAGGGCTCGACCTTCAACGATCTCTTCTTCAGGGCGAGGGTCTCGATGGATCCCGAGAACGGCATCAGGATGGCCAGATTGCCGGTGCGCAGAGGCGAAAGGATATCATGGTATTCCAGCTTCGGGATCAGGTACATCGGGTTGCCCGCCGCCACGTTGTTCTGGCTGCCCTCGACAACCACCATGCTGCGCACCGCGATCCCGTAGCTCTTCATCAGCCCTGCCAGGTTTGGAAACTCATTATCGCTCGACAGGATGTCGAAGACGAAGACGGCGCGTCCCCCGTTGGCGAGATAGGCCCTGATCTTGGCATCATCGTCGCTGGAGATGTCCTTCTTCGGAGCGAGGACGAGGAGGATGTCGGCACCCGCGGGAACCGAGGGCGTGGTGAGCAGCGTGAGCGGTTTCACCTCGTAGTTCTCGTTGCCGACCGCCGTCGAGAGCCCGAGTGAATCGAGGGTCTGCTCACCGTGTCCCTGGAGCACGTCAATGGTCACGTTTTTGGCGGCAGTCACGTACAGCAGAGCCGACGTGACTCTCTGCTCGACGGAGAGCGAGGTCAGGGTCGGCTCCTGGTTCGGGTTGGAGTAGTCGTAGTTGTACATGTCGTACTGGCCAATGGTCTTGAACCTCTGCCCGCTCGCCACGACGACTGACCCAGCCCCGGGCGCTTGTCCGTTGGATGCATACTGCTTTGCCCAGCCGGGATTCCTTTCCGGGTCGATGGTCTGCAGCTTGATACGATGGTTTCTGGCCGCGTACTTGGCGAGGATCTCCTTTACCGTCGGGTCCTCGCTGCCACCGCGCGCAACCTGAGTGACGGTGACGTCCTGTTTCAATCCGTCAAGCACTTTGAAGGTTTCGGGAGACAGCGAGAAGATCTGGTTTTTCGTCAGGTCGAGCTTGCCAGGGATCTGCTGCACCAGGACGTTGATCACAACGATGATGGCCAGGGTGACCACGACGAGGAGAGTGGCGTAGCCTCCGTAGCGAAGCTTCCTGCTCGAGAGTGAACCGAAGAGGGTCGTTTTTTTCACGCGCCTTGCCTCCCTTATATCCAGCGCCGCCGCTCGATCATCCTCACCGTGAGGAACACGAAGGCGCCGGAGAACGAGATGTAGTAGACGATCGGGGCGAGTCCCAGGACGCCCATGCTGAAGTCGTTGTACCTCTTCAGCAGCGAGAACCAGTTGAGGATCCGCGCGATCAGCCCCTCGTAGAATTGCCTGTCCAGGATGAACAGGAGCACGAGGACGATAGCCGACGCAACGAAGGTCAGGACCGCGGCCGCATTGCTTCGCGTGCTGAAGAACACCAGGGCAACGAGGGCCAGCGCCAGCAGAGCCAGGAAAACCAGGCCGGAGATGGCGTCACTCGGCACGCTCTGGGCAATGAAATCCAGGATCCAGATGAGGAGCAGAGCGGCGAAAGTCTCTACCGCGGCTATGAGCTGGTTGTCCGTGAGAGAGGAGAAAAACAGGCCCACCGAGATGAAGGACGATCCCAGAAGGAAGAACCCGACATATCCCCCGAGGATCTCCCACCAGCCCAGCCCGCCAAGGGCGAAGAAGCTCATGATGATGGGATACACCACGGTGATGACCAGCGTGATCAGGAAGACCCCGACCGCTGCCAGGTACTTGCCGAGCACGATGCCCGTTATGCTCAGCGGGCTCGTGATGAGAAGCTGGTCCGTCTTCTGCCGGGTCTCCTCGGAAATCAGCCTCATGGTGAGAATGGGAACCACGAAGAGAAAGATGAACGTAATCGAGCCGAGCACCCCGGTGTAGTTGGGGTTTCCCGACAGGAGGTTGGAGATTGCAAAGAACACCCCGGCAAGGAGGATGAAGAAGCCGACGAACGTGAATCCGATGGGGGAGGTGAAGTACGCGCGCAGCTCGCGGCGGAATACTGCCAGCATGTCAGGATACCTCCTTTTCTTCGGTGATCAGGTTGAGGAAGATGTCTTCCAGGGTGAGATCCATCGTTTTCATCATCAGGATCGGGTACCCGGCCCGGGCGAGCGCATGGAAAAGCGGTCGCCGGATGTCTGACTCACGCCCTGCCTCCACAACGATATCCACGGTGTCCGGCTCCCTGCTGCCGACTGCTTCGGCCTTGACCACATCGTTCACACCGCGAATGAGAGCAAGGACGTCCCGCTCGGGCCCGGCGATACGCAGAGTGAGCCGGTTGTCACCCACGAGGCCGCGGGAGAGGTTTTCCGGGGTGTCGCTTGCAACGATCTTTCCCTTGTTGATGATGAGCACACGCGTGCAGACGGCCTGGACCTCGGGCAGGATGTGGGAGCTCAGGATGATGGTGTGCTCCTTCCCGAGCTCGCGGATCAGGTTTCGTATCTCAATGATCTGCTGCGGGTCGAGGCCGATCGTCGGCTCGTCCAGAATGAGCACGGGAGGCGTGCCGATAAGCGCCTGGGCCAGGCCGACGCGCTGCTTGTATCCCTTGGAAAGGTTTTTGATGAGCCTGCCGCTGACATCAGTCGTCCTTGTGCGCTCCATGGCGTTGTCCATGTTTTCCCGGCGTCGGGAGCGTGGAACACCCTTGATGTCGCTCACGAAAGAGAGATAGTCATGGACGGTCATCTCCACGTACACGGGGGGAAGCTCGGGCATGTAGCCGATCTGCCGCTTCACTACCTCGGGCTCTTCCAGGATGTCGTGCCCGTCCAGCTTCACCGATCCCTCCGTTGCGGAGAGATAGCCGGTGATGATGTTCATGGTCGTTGATTTTCCGGCGCCGTTGGGTCCAAGGAAGCCCAGGATCTCTCCCTTGTTGACCAGGAAGTCGAGGTGATCCACCGCGACGCGCTGGCCGTACTTTTTCGTGACGTTCTCGACCTGTATCAAGGCGTTCTCCTTTCGCTGCGCGAGTGTTTGTATACCAAAATGAAGCTCATGTGAATATTGGAGACGTGAATGAAAGGAGCTCCCGGAGGTCCCGGATCCGCAGAAGCGGCGGCTCTCCGGGACCCGGCCATTCCCTGCCGTCGGGCGCGAACCAGCACGCGTCGATCCCGGCGGTCCTTGCCCCTTCGATGTCGGAGCCCGGGTTGTCCCCGACGCACAAGAGCTCCTCCGCCGGGATCGACATTTCCTCGACCGCAGCCTGAAAGAATCGGGGGTCGGGCTTCGCCGTGCCGAGCTCCTCCGAGATGATGATCGCCCGAAAACGCTCCGATATGCCGGACCGCTCGAGTCTTCCGCGCTGCACCATGCTGATCCCGTTCGTGATGAGCCCGAGGGAGGATGAGCGGGCGAGCGCCTCGACGACTTCCCTGGCATGCGGGAGAAAGTAGGCCCTTGTCGACAGCCGCTCGAGGTAGCGGCGGGAAATGCGCTCGGCGTCGCCGTCATGGCCAAGGGAGTCGAGCAGAGAACGGAACCGGCCTGTTTTCAGCTCTTTGAGGCTGATGGTTCCCTGCTCGAACCGCCGCCAGAAGTCGGCGTTGATATCGTGGTACGCAGACAGGGCCTCTTCGATGGGGACGTCGGGAATTGCTTCGCCGAGGGTTTCCGTCAGCGCCTCTTTCTCGGCCCTGTCGTAGTCGAAGAGAGTATTGTCCGCGTCGAAAAGAAAGCCTCTGTACCTTTTCATCGATATCCTGAAATCATGCAAAAAAATGCAGCGGGTGGGCAAGAGCATGATGCCGGACGGTGCTTCAGTGACTTGACTTTTTTGCGAGAGTAGGTAAATTTGCATGGAAATTTCGGCTCCGCTTTCCCCTGTCAGGACAGAAGCAGAGACTCGATTCAAATCCGACGGAAGGAGGTAAAAGAAACATGGCCGAGGTCATCAGCAAGAACGCGAGGGTCGGGGTCGTTACGCAGAAGTTTTTCTGCACATGTGGCGGCGAGGTAAAGATGAAACAGATCTTCAATGGCGGAAAGCTGCGGAACATCGCTCAGTGCGAAAAGTGCCAGCGACAGGAGCGCAAGCCCAGCGATTTCAAAGCCTAGCACGACCGTGACGACCCATTCCCAGCACTGCTCCGCATGCCGGGGCAGTTCGGAGAATGGGTTTTTTTTGCCCGCTGGCCCAGCTCGGAGCGCCCGCGCCCCGAGCCCGCTGCGGGCGCTTCCCGCCATCTGTGAACCTGTCCTCTGATCTCACGCTCAATCCTCGTGAGCAGGTCCAGGATCTCCCTCTTGCCGCGCGGGGGAGGGTACAGCGTCAGGGGCTGCGCCCTGTAGCAGGTACCGGGCAAACCCGTCAGGAGCTTCGTCAATGTCGATATGCGGTATCCGCCGTCGAGAGCGACGGAGAGAACCGGAAGCGGAGCGCGCTCCAGGATGATGCGAAACGCCCCGCTTTGAAACTGCTGCACTTCCCCGGTGCCCGATCTCCTGCCCTCCGGGAACACCATCGGGCAGACGCCCTCCGCGGTGAGATCGGCAAGCCGGGTGAGTATCCGACGGCCGGCGCGGTAATCGCTGGTGCGGGAGATCACGGCGTGCCTGCCCAATCGAAGCGACAAGGACACGTACGGGACTCCCCGCGCGAGCTCCTTCTTGGCAACGAAGCGCAGGTGGTGGCCGGGAAAGATCTGGGGCAGAACCGCGATATCCGCCAGGCTCTGGTGATTCGACACGACCATGAACACGGGAGGAAGGGCGCCCCGATACCGCCGAAAGTCTCTGCGCAGCCCTCCGAAACCGGCAAGGATGAAGAGCTTCCTTCCGATCGAAATCTGCTGCTCCGTGACGCGCCGCGTGACCTCGTCAGGACGAAAGATTGCAGTGAACCTGAGAATCACCGAGCCGCGGAAGAGAAGTCCAAGTCCGCCGAGGACGAGGAAGATGACCCCCACACTACCTCTCCCGGGTGCCCGCGATTGCCTTTCCCACCTGGCGGATGAACGATGGGTCGGTTCCGCAACATCCTCCGATGACGTTCACGCCGGCGGCGACGAGGGCGGGCACGTAGGAGGCGTACTGCTCCGCTGTCAGGGGATACGTCACTCTGCCATTCACGATCTGCGGAACGCCGGCATTCGCCTTGACCCACAGCGGGAGCGACGTCAGGCCGCGCAGGATCGGGGCCAGGGGCACGTAGTCCTCGATGCCCGATCCGCAGTTGGCTCCGATTACAGCGGCGCCTGCCTGCTCGGCTTTTTTCACGCAGGTCTCGGGAGAGTCTCCCATCATCGTCCTGTACCCGCGGGGCGTGCGGTTGTACGTCATGCTTGCAACGACCGGAAGGTTCGTTTCGCGCACCGCGGCGGACACGGCGATCGCCATCTCTTCTGCGTCTGTCATCGACTCGATGACAATCAGGTCGACCCCCCCGGCGGCGAGCGACCTTGCCTGCTCGGAAAACACCTGGGAGAGCTCCTCCGCCGATGTCTCGCCGAGGGCGAGAAACCGGGCGGTCGGGCCGATATCGCCGGCGACCAGGGCGCCGTCCCCAACAACCTCCCGGGCCAGGCTCGCCGCCCTGCTGTTGATCTCAGCGACTTTCGGCGACAGCCCGTGCGGCTCCAGGCGGAACCGGTTCGCTCCGAAGGTATTCGTGAGAATGACCTGGGCGCCGGCCTGGAGGTAGTCGTTCACGATGTCCTTGACGATTTCGGGATGCGTTAGGTTCCACTCGTCGGGAGGGCACCCCGGCATGAGCCCGCGCCGAAAAAACTCAGTGCCCCATGCGCCGTCGCAGATCATGACGTTCCCGCCTCGCAGCCTTTCGCTCAACGTATCCATTTGCCCTATAGTACAGCGCTGCCAAGCTTGTGAAAAGCGGGGCTTTCCGCTACCCTGACCGCTGCGATGCAGACCTTCCTGATCGTCTACGCGGGTTTGAGCGCGCTCATCCTGGGCTTCCACCTGGCGCTCGCCGTGGGGCTGGTGCGCAACATGGCCCGGAGCCGGCGGCCGCGAACGCGGTCGGGCTCGACGGCAATGCTGGGCGCGGAGGTCATCGTTGCGCTGCGCAACGAGGAGCGCACGCTTCCCGCCCTTCTCGAATCGTTGCGGGTTCAAACCCGCAATGACGCGATGTTTCTCTTCGTCGATGATCGATCAACGGATGCGACGGGAAGGCTGCTCGACGAGTTCTGCGCCGCCGAGGGGGAGCGCGCGCGCGTGATTCACAACACCCGCGAGCCTCAGGTCCTCACGGGCAAGCAGGCCGCTCTCGACCTGGCTTTCGCCGCCAGCCGCGGTGATGTGCTGCTTTTCACTGACGGGGACTGCACCGTGGCGCCCGGGTGGGTGGAGGACATGGTCGGCTGCTTTCAGGATCCGGCAGTCGGTGCGGCGATCGGTCGAATCGAGCTTGAAACGGACGCGAGCTTCCTCCAGAGATTCCAGGCCTTCGAGCAGCCGCTCCTGAACCAGTACAATCTGGGTTCTGTCGGGATCGGTCTTGCCACCGGCGGATTCGGAAACACCATGGCAGTGCGCGCGGAGGCAGTGCGGGAAACCGGTGGTTTCCAGGTTCTCGGCTATTCGGTGACCGAGGATGCAATGCTCCTGGACGCTGTCTGCCACAAAGCGGGCTGGAAGCCCTCCGCGTGCGTCACCGCGGCGGGCGCGGCGCGCACGATCGCCAAGACGAGATGGGCAGACTACGTGAATCAGCACACCCGGTGGAACGCCGGCGGGCTTTTCTCCGAGGATCCCATCACCCGGTTTTTCTACGTTCTCGTCGTTCTGATCTACCTGACCGGGAGCCTGCTCGTTCTTCCCCTCGGGATCCTGGACTGGCGTGTGCCTGTTCTGTCCCTCACGTCGCTGGTGAGCATCGGCATGCTTGCCGCAATCGGCGGTTTCTACGAGGGGAAAGACCGGATTCGCTACTTCGTTCCTTTTCTTCCGTTTCTCGTTTTTTTTGCATTCTTTTATGTGTTCGTCACCCTGCGTGCGTTCGTGTGGAGGCCTTTCGAATGGAAAGGGAGGATGCTGAGCCCACGCTCCAGTCTCAAACGAACTCCCGCTGGACCAGCGTGAGGAACTCCTGCGGAGAGATGGTGGGCACGCGCAACGGCTCGCGGAGCCATTCCTCCTTGACGTACCCCCATGTGGCCAGATAAACTCTGATCGAAGCGCCGACCGCCCGCGCATCGTCAGGCACCAGGTGATCGATCTGATCGTCCACGAACGTGGTCTCTCGGAAGCCGCCCTCCGTGCGCACTCGCTCGACGATGTCCATTTTTCTTTCCGAGCCGCTGTACAGGATACGTTCCTTCGGCAGCGCAATTCTGCCTGCCGAGAGGATTTCCGCAATGAACTCAGGTTTCTTCGTGGACAGGATGTAGACCGGCGCGTCGACGCGGAGCTTGGCGAAGGCAGCGACCATGTGCGGGTAGATCCTGTTCAACGCCAGCCAGGAGCTTCTGTCTTTCTCGAGCATCTTTTCCCGTGCCTGGTAGAAAAGATCGTGAAAGAGCGTGAGCTTTTTTTCCCCTGCCTTGCGCGCAAGGGCGTCGAACTCTCCCTGGCCGCGAGCGCTCTCGCCCGTGTCCAGGATCTCCTGGATGAGCATGAAATCGGCCCCGCCTCTTACCAGGGGCCGCAGCCGAGCGAAGTCCCGGCGCAGGCTCACGGGCATGTACGACGGGTGTCTCCCGAGATAGAGATTGAAGTAGGCGACCCACGAACAGGCGAAGCACTCGTCAATCGAATCGCAGATCACTCCATCGAAATCGAGCACGAGCGCCTTGAGGCTCATGCGCCGCCCGCGGCCCGGTCCCGCGCCAGGCGGTGGAGAATCTCTCCCGCGTGATCGACGAAAAGCACTCCTTCGTCTTCCTTCCCCCGGTAATCTTCGACCCGCACCGTGGACGGATCGCGGTAGCCCAGATTGATCTTCCGACAGGTGTCCTCGGAAATGCCCGTTGCGAGCACGACGTCGATGCGGGGTTTTTCCACTCCGTCCGCGAAAGTTCCGATCCCCCGCACGTGCGTCGAGTGCGCGAGCACGCCGCGAGGGATGTCGCGAAACTGCTCCATGCGGCCCAGGAACCAGTCACGCACATGGTAGCCTGTACGCTCGAGGTAGCGACCCCAGGTGCGTGAGATATCGCGCACGTGCGGGGCATAGATGGTGAGGGAGCCGCCGGGGGCGACGACGGGCTCGAGCTTGTACATCACCTTGCCGGCGGTCCACAGCTCGTCGTACATCTCGGGCGCCCTGCCCAGAACAGTGTGGAAAGGCGCTTCCTTGTAGATGATGTGGATCTGCGCTGACAGGTCGGCAGCCAGGGACCACGCCTCCTCGGGAGTCCCCGCGTACAGGCCTGCGAGGGCCCCGTCAGGCCGCACGACCATTGCAAGACATGCGCGGGGTGTGGGAAACAGGCAGGCTGCCATGTCGACCAGCGCCCTCACCGGCGTGTTCTTGTACCCGATGACCTCCGGGCATGTGATGACAGCGCCGAGCCAGTGAAAGAAGTGGAGGAACTCTCCCCCGGATATCCCGGGGAAGAAGTATTTGTTTCCGCCTGAAAAGCCGATCACCTCGTGGGGGAAGACCGGACCCAGGATGAGGATGAGATCATATTCGAAGACCGCGGAATTGATGATTACGTCCACGCTCTCATGGAAGAGCCCACCGGACAGCGAATCGATCTTTTCAGCCGGGATCGTCCCGATCTTCCTGAGCGTCGAGGGCAGATCCCAGCGGTGATTGAAGAATCGAATGCCGGGAAAGACCTCCTCCCTCCGCCCCGCGGGAACACCGAACAGGGCGTCGATCCTCTCCTCGCTGAGGATGGTGTGCGTGCCCAGTGCCACCATGAAATCCATCCCCGATGCGCGCCTGCCGACGATGTCTCTGACCACTCGCGCCATGAGCGACAAGGGGCACGTTCGAGTGGGGTCCGGGGTAAGCACGAGAACCCGTCGTCCCTCGACGAGGGAGGCCGGGATTCCCTCCTCCACGATGGTGCGGATGTCCGCTTCTGATAGCCTTGCTGATGGGCTGCCGGTTCCCGTCGCCATGCGCCATCCCCTCCCTGAAGACAAGGATACTGGAAAAGACTCCGCCGGTGTACCATCTCCCGGGGTTCGGCTATAGTCCTGCGCGTGGCAAATTTCATTTTCGAGGATTTTCTCTCCCGCTTCGACTCTCGGGGAGGTTTCTCCTGTGCGTGCGGCCGGGTTCACACTCTGGCAACCCGCAATGTCATCGTCGGCGTCGGTGCGCTGCAGGAGGGAGCATCCCTGGTCGTTCGCGAACGCGGGCCCGGGGCGACAGTGTGGGTTCTCAGCGACGAGAATACGGAGCGGGCCGCAGGCGAGCGCTGGAAGTCCCACCTCGGGGCGGCTCGAGTGCTTTCGCGGATTCTGCCGGGCCACCCGCGGCCGGTTCCCAGCGCCGAGCTGGTAGACGAGCTGACGAAAGAAGTCAGGGCCGCGGCGCCAGATCTCATTGTCTCGGTCGGAAGCGGCGTGATCAGCGACGTCGGAAAGAAGGTTTCCCGTGAGACAGGAGTGGCAAACTGGTGCGTGGCCACCGCGGCTTCCGTCGACGCGTTTACCTCGGCCACCTCGTCGATCCACGTCGGCGGCTTCCATAACGCGGTGCCCGCGGCGGTGTCGGAGACGGTCATCTGCGACCTCGACGTGATCGAGAAAGCACCCCGGGAAATGACGCTGGCCGGCCTGGGAGATCTCCTTGCGAAGCTCATAGCCAACCTGGACTGGAATCTCTCCCGCATCATGACGGGAGAGCACGTCTGCCAGGTCATTGCGGGTTTCGCCCGGGAGTCCGCCCGCGCCGCCCTTTCCGCCGCGCGCAGCATGCGCTCGGACCCGAAGGAAGCCGCGCGAACGCTGACCGACGCGGTTCTGACGAGCGGATTCGCCATGCAGGCGATCGGCAACTCCCGCCCGGCCGCATCCGCTGAGCACACCGTTGCCCATTTCTGGGAGATCGCGGACGCGGCCCCCGTGGAGCGCCTTGACCTTCACGGCATCCTGGTGGGCATCGCCAGCAGGATGATCCTCCACGGATACCTGGTATTCTACCGGTCTTTCGCGGACCTCACGCTCGATGCTGCGGAGCGTCTGCGTGCCTTCGAGGCGGAGAGACCGTGGGAAGAGAGCCTGGAGGCCGGGCTTCGACCTTTCGCGGAGAAGGTACGCTCCGAGATGGCAAGACGGAGGTTCGATCGTGAGACGCTTTCAGAAAGGCTGAAGCGATTCGAGGCTTCTCGACAGGCGATCCTGGATCTTGCCTTGCCCGCCCTCGATGAGCTGGGCTCCGCCGTCGAGGTGCTCTCGGGCCTCGACTATCCTTTTTCCCCCCGGCAGCCGGGGATCAGCACGGAGAACTGCCTCCTCCCATTCAGGAACGTGCGCCTGCTTCGGTCACGGTATTCGGGCTTCGATCTCGCGTACGAGCTTGGCCTCGAGCGCCTCATCTACGAGGAGATCAAGTCGGATATCCTTGTCGAAATCAGATGACGAAATCCTGGCCGGAACCGAGCTTTGCGTAGTACTTTTTCCCGTTTTTTTCCAGAATGTCCTTGAGCGTCACCCCGGACAGGTAGTCTTCGATCGTCTTCTGCAGCCCGGTCCAGATATCATGCGCGGCACAGGGATCCGGCCGAGAGCAGAGAGTCTTGCGGTTCAGCGTGCAGGGAGTGAGCCCATGCGTTTCCCCCACGGCGTCCAGGATCTTGGCCACGGAGATTTCCGCCGGCTTCTTGTTCAGCACGAAGCCTCCGCCGGGGCCGCGGACGGAGCGGATCAGGCCCGCTTTCTTGAGCCTGAAGAAGATCTGCTCGAGAAACTCGGAGGAAACGTTCTCCTCGCTGGCAATCGAGCCGATCGATATGGGCCGGTTGTGGTGCGCCATCGCGAGGTTGATGACTGCCCGCAGGCCGTATCGCCCCTTTGTCGTAATCCTCATATTTTCCTGACCTTGTCACTCGTATATTATTGTTATTGTCATGATTTATCAACTGGCTGAAAAGGCGAAAAGCGCCCTCTGCGTGATTTGCCTGTTCCTCCTGCCCGGGCCGGCCTCCGCACAGGTGGAGGCGGGAATCGCCGCCGAAAACACGTCAATTCAGCCAGGCAGAGCATTCACGGCTGCCATTCATTTCCGAATGGCTCCAGGATGGCACATCTATGGACAGGATCCCGGTGATACCGGCCTGCCGACAACGGTTTCCTGGGACCTCCCGAAGGGGTTTGCAGTCGGGGATCTTGCGTGGCCGCCTCCGCAGAGATTCGTCTCGCAGGGTTCCACCTCCTACGGCTATGAGGGGGAGGTCTCCCTGCTTGCTCGGATGACCCCTCCCTCTGACCTTGCCTCACCGGGCAAGGCGACGATTCGCGCGCACGTGGGCTGGCTGGCGTGCAGGATCGAATGCACGCCTGGCAGGGCCGACCTTGCTCTGGCCTTGCCCGTGACGTCGGCCGCGCCGGCGGTTGATGCTCGCTGGGCCGCGGTCGCGGCCGCGGCGGGCGCAGCAGATGCGGGTGCGCCGACTGCGGGCGCATCGACGCCATCTCCCGGCGTCGGCTTGCCCGGCTTTCTGATCGCCCTCGCTCTTGCGTTCATCGGCGGGGTCATCCTCAACCTCATGCCATGCGTGCTTCCCGTCATTTCCTTGAAAGTCTTTTCTTTTATCCGCAATTCTGGCGACGGACAGGGAAGCGCGTTGCGGCACGGCCTCCTGTTCGCCGCGGGCGTGCTCGTTTCCTTCTGGGTGATCGCCGGGGTTCTCACCGCCCTGAGGGCCGGCGGGCAGCTCATCGGTTGGGGTTTCCAGTTCCAGAGCCCCGTCATCGTCACGATCACCGCCGCCCTTTTTTTCCTGATCGGGCTCAACCTGCTCGGCGTTTTCGAGTTCAACTTTCCGATTGGCGTCGGCAGCCTCTCAGGACGGACCGGGAGCGCTGGATCGTTTCTGAGCGGCCTTCTCGCGACTGCCGTTGCAACTCCCTGCACCGCCCCTTTCATGGGCGCGGCATTGGGATACGCTCTTACGCAGCCGGCGGCAGTGAGCTTCGTCGTGTTCACGGCGCTCGCGCTGGGTCTTGCCGCGCCATATGTGTTGCTCTCCGCGCTGCCGGGCCTGGCCAAACGGATTCCCCGCCCGGGACCGTGGATGGTGACGCTGCGCCAGGTCCTTGCTTTTCCGATGCTGGGCGCCGTCATCTGGATGATGTACGTTCTCGAAACGCAGACGGGCTTTCCCTCGATCCTCGTGCTTCTTTCGACGCTTCTGGCGGCAGGCCTGGGGGCATGGATTTACGGACGCTGGGGAGGGGTGGAGCGCACGCGACGGTCGCGCGTGATATCCGCTTGTCTCGCCGTCGTGCTCGTTGTCGGCGCGACGGCATTTTCGGCTTCCCGTTCGGCTGCTGCCGTGTCGTCCAGCGCCCCGGGGACTGCTTCGGATCCTGCGCGGGGCGCATGGGAACCCTGGAGTCCGGGCCGGCTGTCCCAGTTGCAAGCGGCCGGCACGCCCGTGTTCGTCGATTTCACGGCAAAGTGGTGCCTGACCTGCCAGGTGAACGAGAAGGTGGCCCTCGAAAACCCCGCGGTTCAAAGCGCTTTCCACGAAGCGGAAGTCGCCACGCTGCGGGCGGACTGGACTGATCGCAACGACGCGATCGCCGCGGCGCTGGCCAGACTGGGCCGCGCGGGCGTGCCCGTCTATGCGCTCTACCCCAGGGGATCTTCGATACCCGTCCTCCTTCCCGAGGTTCTCACGCCAGGCGTGGTCCTGGAGGCGCTGCGGAAGCTTCGTTGAGCGGCCGCGGGCGGCTTTCCCAGCCCTTTCTGCGATCGCCGCTCGTTGACCCCCGAAGTCGGCGTCACTATACTACGTCATTCGCCGCCAGCCTTGGAATGCTGCTCATGGCGCCCACTCGTCACGAGAGTGGCGGAGGCGGGCGAGAGGAGGCTGTCTCACAGTGAGCGTTCGTGTCCGCTACGCGCCGTCGCCCACGGGCTTTCAACACATCGGGGGCGTTCGAACAGCGCTGTACAACTACCTCTTTGCTCGTTCGCAGGGGGGGAAGCTCATCCTGCGCATCGAGGACACGGACCGCGAAAGATATATCGAGGAAGCCCTCACCGATATCTATGAGACTTTCTCGTGGCTTGGTTTCCACTGGGATGAAGGGCCCGATGTGGGAGGACCCAGCGGCCCCTACTTCCAGTCACAGAGGATTGAGAAATACACCGCGCGGGCCGCGGAGCTGCTGCGGAACGGACATGCGTATCGGTGTTACTGCACGCCGGAGCGGCTTGCAGCGCTGCGGGAGCAGCAGGCGGCGTCGAAATCGGGGCAAGGGTATGACCGCTACTGCCGCAATCTGAGCGATGCCGAAAGACG
>DATKLB010000023.1:0-12638 GCA_035542615.1 Spirochaetia bacterium
TGGAAGCCATTCCGCCGGAGGTGGGGAGCTATATCGCGAAGACCCTGACCATTAGCGGGGCGTTGCCGGGTCTCTTTCCCACCTCGGATACCTTTCCTTCCTTGAAGGTGACTTCCGCGAAGCCTCGGGGCTGAGCAGGGAGAGCCTGGTTCTCTACAGGGAGCTCGTGCTCGCCGAGGTGCCGCGCGCGTTTCTAACCCTTCACGAGCGACGCCTCCTCATGCGCCCGCTCGAACGCCTTCGCAAAGCCGGTGAGCGACCGTTCAATCATGTCCTCGTTCGCCGTGAGCGAAATACGGAACGTGCCCGGCATTTCGACCACTTCCCCCGGAAGAACATATATCTTGTACCCAGCGAGCAGATCGGCGAACGCCCGATCATCCTCGCCGGGCGAGCGCGGCAGCAGGTAGAAGGTTCCTTCCGGAGACCGCACAGAATAACCGATCTCCTGCAATGCGCTGACCATGCGGTCGCGCTTGCGCTGCAAGCGTGGAATGTCAATCGACAGATTCTCCAGATCAGGTAGAGCATGCTGGAGCAGCGCATTCGGGAAGGCAAAGCCAACCATCATTTGGGACAGGAAGAGTGCCTCCCGAAGCTGCTCACGGTGAGGCATGCCGGGCGGCAGCGCGACGTATCCGATGCGCTGTCCCGGTGTTAGCAGCGTCTTCCCGTACGTGTAGCTGACCAGCGTATTGGGGTAATATTGTGCTGGACTGGGATAATCCCTCCCATCATAGATAATCTGTCGATAGGCCTCATCGGCGATGATGTAGACCGGCCGTTTGCGACCGCGGTTGGCCCGTTCAAGCAGGTCCGCCAGTCCTCGGAGCGTGTCCGGCGGGTAGATCCTGCCGGTAGGATTGTTCGGCGTGTTCACGATGATCGCGCGCGTATCTGGATGTATCTGGCGCTCGATGGCCTCCAGATCCAGATCGAACGTGCGCGGATCGACCTTGACCCGCACCGGCTTCCCCCCAGCGTGCAGGATCAGCGCTTCGTAAAAGAACCAGGGCGGGCTGTTAAAGATCACTTCTTCTCCGGGTTCGACGACCGAGGTCAAGGCAACAGCCAACCCGGCGAAACTGCCGTTGGTGAGGAAGACATCCTCAGGCTCGAACGACATCCTGTGGCTCCTGCGCAGGCTTTCCGCCACGACCTGGCGCGGCAACGGCTCATTCAGCTTGTATGCAAACCAGCCCTTGTTCTGCGGCCGGATCCAGTGCTGCAGGGTCTCGACGAATCCTTCCAGCGGCATATCGTGCGGGTTTCCCACTGCAAAATCGCAGATATCGGACGGCTGCGGGTCGGGCAATTTCGACCAGGCGGACTCGCTGAAGAACCTCATGAAAGGCGCGGTCGCCTGCCGGAGGGCATCGAAACGGCTTGGGATATGAGAGTTTTGCATCTGAGTACCTCCACGGAGGAGAAGATATTGCCACCTGAGCATCAACGAGCAAGCGGTCGGCTCCACTCGACTTCAATACTCTATCTCGTTGGCAAGCGCGACGAAGCGAAGCCCGATGAAGGGCTCCACATCCACAAGGAGGTCGATGTCACTATCCTCTCGCTGCTCAGCACGCGCGTAGGATCCAAAGAGGGCGATGCGCATGACACGATATCGCGCCCCCCGATCCTTCTTTGCCCCTCCCAGAATCCTCAGCACTTCTTCGCGAGTTTTCATGTTGAGCGTCGCGCAAATGTAACCACTGTTCGACATGGATGACAAGCTATTCCGTTGGGGTGTCGATGGCTTCAACGCCTGAGTCCGGCCTCGGCGTGGTGGCCCGGGGGGCGCACCAGGGCGAACGCCGCCGGCGGCGCGAAGGGCAGCGTCGAACGAGCGCGCATTGGCGGACGTATCGGGGTCCAGTACGGTCCGCGGCGCCCCCGGGTCCTCTCCGCCGCCCGCAGCCACTGCTCGTCGTGGACCCACCCGAGCTCCGCCTTTTCGGCATCCCGCCCCGGCAGCTCGACCAGCGTATAGTAGGAGTAAGCGTGATCAGCAAGATGGAACCACGCGGCATTCTCAAGAGGGCTGGGCTGCGACCGACCTCCGCACGGCAGCAGGTGCTTTCTTCCCTTCTGACAGCCGGTCGGGCGCTCTCGCACCACGACGTAGTAGACCTTCTCGTCGGACTCGACCGTGTCACAGTCTTCCGATCTCTCAAGAACCTCAGGAAGGCTCGTTTGGTGCATAGCGTGCAAGGCACGGACGGAACGCTTCGCTACGTTTTCAACCAACCAACAAACCGCGGTTGCCCGGGTGGCCATCCTCATTTTCTCTGCCTGAGCTGCGGCAGCATGCTCTGCCTCGCCGATCAGCGTATGACCACGATCCGCGTTCCCGTTGGAACCGAGGTCTACGGCAAGCAATTCCTCGCCTATGGAGTGTGTCCCTCGTGCTCGGCGGGGAAGGCCTCTCGTCATGGATCGGGGAGGCGAACCATACAACCGAAGTGAAGCGATAGCTGCGCTTGGCCGTGGTAGTCTGCGCTCTGTCAGGACGCGCTCGATCGAGGCGGCGTGCATTAAGAGATTCGGCACTGGACGGAGCCTCGAAAGTCACCACTACCGCTTCCTGCTCATCGAAACCTCCCTCTGGTTGCATGACGCGACCTCAGCTTGGACGAGGTCATCGACCAGATGGATTGCGCGCCCTGGCAGGCCGGCGTATGATATGTACAACAAAGGGAAGAAAAGTGAAAATCGCCGTTGTAAACGAGACAAGCGCCGCCGACAAGAACAAGGACATTCGCGCGGCACTGGACGGCCGCGGACATCAGATCATCAACGCGGGAATGGAAGAACGGGGAGCGCAGCCCGAGCTTCAGTACATCCACACCGGCCTGATCGGCGCCATCCTCCTGAACCTGGGAAGGGTGGACTTCGTTGTCGGCGGATGCGGGACCGGGCAGGGCTTTCTGAACTCGATAATGCAGTACCCGGGCGTCGTCTGCGGCCACATCACAAGCGTGCTTGACGCCTGGCTTTTCTGCCGCATCAACGGCGGCAACGCGGTTTCCCTCGCATTGAACCAGGGGTACGGGTGGGCGGGAGACGTCAATCTCCGACTCGTCTTCGATCAGCTGTTCAGCGGAGCGTGGGCCACGGGATATCCCCCTTCTCGCAGTCAGCCCCAGGCAGCCTCCCGAGCAACGCTTGCCAAGGTCTCAGGCATTTCCCACAAAGGGTTTGTCGAGATCATCGAAACCCTGCCGGAGGACATCCTTCGCCCGATCCTGGAGTACCCCGGCGTCTGGGGATTGATCGACGTGAACACGATCGCAGACGCGCGACTGAAGAACGCTTTCCTCCGGCATACCTGCCCGTAGCCGCGGTACGCCGATCGGTCAGCTGCCTCAGGGGTGCTCGTATGAAGAGATTCATAGGCCTTGCGGCGGTGCTTTCAGCCGCCATCATCCTCACCACCGCGCTGGATCCCAATTTCATCAGTCCCTACAACATCATGAACATCCTTCGCTGGACGGGGTTGTTCGGGATCCTGAGCCTGGGGGCTTCGTTCGTTATCATGTCAGGAGGCATCGACCTGTCGGTGGGGTCTCTCGTGGGGCTCACCGGCGCCCTGTCGGCGTATTTCATACGCATGAGGGGTGCACCGATACCAGAGGCGCTTGCCATCAGCATGGGCCTGGGGTTGATGGCGGGGCTGCTGCATGGCGTTCTCGTCACCAAGATCAGGGTCCAGCCGTTCGTGGTCACCCTGTGCGGCCTGTTCATCTACCGGGGTATAGCGCGCTTCATCACCAGCGATGTCACGCAAGGGTACGGCAACGGATTTCAGCAGCTGAAGTTTCTCGCTCACGGACGCGTCCCGGCCTTCCTGTGGCCGTCGGGCGCCGCGCCGCGCGTCATTAAGGACTGGTCTCTGCCCATGCCTTTTATCATCCTGCTGGTCCTCGGGATCGTGTTCACTATCTTTCTGAAATACACGATCTATGGGCGCTACATCCTGGCGCTCGGATCCAACGAGCGGGCAGTCCGGTTCACCGCGGTGAAAACGGATCGGATCAAGATCCTGACCTACGTCATCTCCGCGGCGTGCGCGGCCTTTGCGGGGATCCTCTTTTCCCTTGATCTGAACACCGTGCAGCCGTCAACCGCCGGCAACATGTACGAGCTGTACGCGATCGCAGGCTGCGTTGTCGGCGGCCTGAGCCTCAAGGGGGGTGAGGGAGACATCGTGGGGGTCATCATGGGAACCGCGGTGGTCCGCATCCTGTACAACGCCATCAATATTCTCGGGATCTCCACAACGCTGGAGTTCACGATCGTCGGGCTGGTCATCCTCATCGGCGTCAGCGCGGAGGAGGTGGTCAAGCTGCTGTCGGCAAGACGGCGCCTGGAGGAAACCCTCACACAGTATGAGCCTCCCGAGATGAAGGGACGATCGGAAATCTGATCAGACCGCCGGCGGTTCCGCCCCGCTCTGGGGAAGGCGGACGCTGACCTCGCACCCTGCCTCTTCCGTGTTCCTCACGCTGATCGTGCCGCTGTACTTCTTGATGATTCCATAGCTCACCGAGAGGCCAAGGCCCAGGTTGCCGTCCTGGTCCTTCTTCGTGGAAAAGAACGGAAGGAAGATGTCGTTGATGTTTCCGCCGCGAATGCCCCCACCGGTGTCCCTCACGACGATCTCCGCCATGGGGGGTCCTCCGTCGGTCGTGCTGTTCGTCAGGATGGTCAGGCTTCCGCCGCCGTTCATGGCCTCAAAGCTGTTTTTCATCAGGTTTAGAATGACCTGCTTGAGCTCTGTCCGGTTGATGTGCAGGTAGACGGGATCCGCCTGGGTGCGGAAGGAGATGGCGATGTTGCGGTGCTCGGCGTTGTATTTCAACAAGGCGAGGATGCTGGCGATCAGGCCGTTGAGCTCCAATAGCTCCAGTTTCTTGCGGTTGCGGTCCGAAAACGCCACCAGGTTACTGACGATCTGGGTGATCGAGTTGATCTCGTCCTCCATCTTGCCCACCGTGTCCAGGAGCGCCGGATCCCGGCAGGTGAACTGCAGGTAGCGGATATGGTTGCAGACGATCTCCAGGGGATTGTTGATCTCGTGGGCTACCCCCGCGGAGAGAAGCCCGATGGACGCCAGCTTTTCCGAGAGAAGCATCTGTTCGCGCAGCCGCTCCCGCTCTGTGATGTCCTCGATGATGAGGTAGTAGCCGATCAGGAAGCTCTCGTCGTTGATGGGATGGATGCGGATGTTGGCGATGGACTCCACCCCATTGCGATGAAGCGGAATATTGTAGAACAGTCCGCCTTCCGGGTTCGACAACCCACCCTGGATGACCTCGAAGGCTTCGCGGTTTCTCGGCTCGAACAGCTGGCGCAGCGGCGTGTTGAGGTATGAGGACTCCTGGATCTCAAAGAAGTCCCGCGCGTACTCGTTGACGAGCTTGATGTTCTTCATGCGGTCGACGACGATCAGGTTCACCGCCAGCTTCTTGAGCACGGCCTCGTTGTACTTCAGCAGACCGTAGAATTCCTGGTTCGCGTCGTCGATCTGGTCCTTGCTGCTGATTTGGGTATAGGCGAGCTTGATGAGGTTGATCTTGTCGATGTTCTTCACCGAATCCGTGATCAGGATCTCCCCGTTCTTGATGATCGAGACCTTGTTCGCGAAGTGATAAATATCATCGATGCGATGGGTCACAAAGATGACGGACATGCCGCGGTTCCTGCTTTCCTCTAGGAGGCGGATGATCTCGCCCATCATCGGCGTGGTGAGCTTCTGCAGCGCCTCATCAAGGATCAGAACGCGGGGCCGCTTGATGAGATGTTTGAGAATATCCACGAGGACCCGATCTGACAGGCGCAGCTTCCTGCAGCTGAGCCCGGGGTCCAGGTCGATTCGGTGAGCCCGGAACAGGGCACGAGCCAGCTCCAGCTGCTTCTGGCGGTTGACGAATGGGTGGGCGGCGACTCCGCGGTTATCCAGAAACAGGTTGTCCGCCACGGTGAGGTTGTCCACCAGGGGGTTGTCCTCCGCAACGAGCTCGATCCCGACGTCCCGTGCCCGGGAAGGCGTCCATGAGCTTGCGGCCTGGCCGTCGATAAGCACGGCGCCGGAGTGCGGCTTGAGGAAGCCGCTGATGACCAGGCAAAGCGAGGTCTTTCCCGCTCCGTGCTCCCCGACGATCGCGTGCACCTCGGACGGGTTGATCTGCAAGTTGATGTCGGCGAGCGCCCGAAGCGAATCGTAGTAGATGCTGACCTGCCGCAGCTCCATCAGGGGCAGCGAGCGACGGTCAGCGCAGTGAGATTCCATATTTTTCCAGCTTGTTGTAGAGCGTCTTCCTGCTCAGCCGGAGGATTTCCGCTGCTTTCTTCTTGTTGTGGTTTGCGAGCTTGAGTGTGGTGACGATCAGGTCCCGTTCGGTTCGCTCTCGAATCCCTTCCAGCGGGGGCGCGTCGGGCCCCCTCTTGATAAAACCGGGCGGCAGGTTAGAGAGGGTGATGATCTCCCCGTCCGTGGTCGCGGCCGCGTAGTGGAGGGTGTTCCTCAGTTCCCGCACGTTTCCCGGCCACTCTGAGCCCAGCAGCAGGTCCATCAGCTCGGGGCTCACTCGCTTGGCGGGATTTCCCTGCTGATCAGCGAACTCCTGAAGGAAATGGTTGACGAGGAGAGGGATGTCCGCCCTGCGCTCTCGAAGGGGAAGGAGAGTCAAGGTCGCTGCGTTGAGCCGGTAGAGCAGATCGGCCCGGAAATGCTGTTGCTCGATCATCTGGTGGAGATCCTTGTTCGTGGCGGCGATGAAGCGGACTTTGACCTTGATGTTGGTCCTCCCGCCCACTCTTCGGAACTCCTGGTCCTGGAGGGTGCGCAGGATCTTGGACTGGATCGCCAGGGGCATGTCGCCGATCTCGTCCAGGAACAGGGTGCTGTTGTGAGCGCGCTCGAACACGCCCTGGAACGTGGAATCCGCGCCGGTGAACGCTCCCCGCTCGTGACCGAACAGCTCGTTGTCCAGCAGGGATTCAGCGAACGCCGAGCAGTTGATCTTGACGATCTGGTTGCACGACTGGGGCGATGAGGCGTGGATGAAGTCCGCCAGCAGCTCCTTGCCGGTGCCGCTCTCCCCGCAGACGAGCACCGGCAGATCGGTCAGGGCAAGCTGCTGGGCCTTGCGGCACAGGCCGATCATCTCCCGATTTCGCGTGACCAGCTTGGTCGAAAAATCCGAGAGCTTTCTGCGGAGCTTGAGGTTCTCCTCCTCCAGGTTCCGCAACCGAATGGCGTTCTCCACGACGCGGGCAAGCTTGTTGAAGTTGACCGGCTTCTGCAGATAGTCGAAGGCGCCAAGCTTGATGGACTCCACCGCCGTCTCGATGGTGGCGAACGCGGTGATCATGATGACGGGAACCTTGGCGTTCAGGGCCATGAGCTCCTTCAGCACGTCGATTCCGCTTTCTTCCCCCAGCTTCACGTCCAGGATCACCGCGGAAATGTCCTGGTCGAGGAAAAGACGGATGGCGTCACTGGAGTTGGTGGCGTAGAAGCAGCCGTAGTGAAGCTGGCGGAAGTTCTGCTCGAGACTTTCGCAGAGCCTGACTTTGTCATCCACGATAAGAAGCTGCCGCTCCATCTGTGTTTCCTTTTTATACACGATGCGAACGAATTTGTTTCCTATTGTTACACGAAGTCTTCAAGCCGTCAATCGAGACGCCAAGCAATCTGCAACTTACTGCCTGGGAACGAATTGCAGTCGTCCCTGAGCTCCCTCCTGGCATGACCTTTGCAGCTGCCAGTAGTGGACGGCCACTTATGTTGCCGCCATCCTATCCGAGGAGGAGGTGTGTCTATGAACACGCCAAGAAAGGTCGTGGCGATGTTGGCGACGTTGTTCTTGCTCACCGCTGCCTTCGCCTGGTCCCAGGGCCAGCCGATCACGATCGCCTACGTCTCCAACGGTCCCTACACGTTCTGGACCTACGCTCACGCCGGCTGTTTGATGGCCGAGCAGCAGTTCGGCATCAAGGTGAACTTCTTCAAGCCACCGACGGCGACCCTGGAGGAACAGAAACGCTTCATCGAAACGCAGATGGCCAAGGGCGTGTCCGGGCTGGCCATCAGCGTCATAGACCCGGATAACATGACGCCGTTCATCAACGAGATCTGCCGCAAGATACCGGTCGTCATGTTCGACAGCGACGCCCCCAAGAGCAACCGTCTGGCCTATATCGGCATGAGCAACTACGCGGCGGGAAGGCTGGCAGGCCAGAAGATCAAAGAGCAGCTTCCCGCAGGCGGGCAGTTGGTCATCTTCGTGGGCCGGCTCGACGCCCAAAATGCGGTCGAGCGCCGGCAGGGGATCATCGACGAGCTGCAGGGCAAGCCCTACGCCGCCCAGTACCCGGGAAAAATGACGCCCCAGGGCAGGGTCGATTGCGGCACGTGGACGATTCTCGACACCCGCACCGACGGGGGAGACGAAAGCCGCGCAAAGGGAAACGTCGAAGACATTCTCGTGAAGTATCCGAACCTCGACCTGATGATCGGATTGTGGAGCTACAATACGCCAGCGATCATCAGCGCCGCCCAGGACGCCGGAGTGGTTGGCAAAGTGAAGATCATCGGCTTCGACGAGGAGGCGGTGGTTCTCCAGGGCATCAAGGACGGCTACGTCGCGGGCACGATCGTGCAGAACCCGTACGAGTACGGCCGCACGAGCAGCGAAATTCTCTACAAGCTCATCACGAAGAAGGACGCGAAGATCCCGGCCAACAAGCTCGTCGATGTTCCGGCGCGTTTCATAACGAAAGACAACGTCGGGCCGTTCATCGACAGTCTGAACAAGCAGCTGGCTGTGGGACAGTTCTTCGAGGTCGAAGTCAAGTAACGGTCTTCCCGATCCGTCCCGGAATCTTCTGAACCCGCGCCCGGCCTCTAGGAGGTCGGCCGAGGGCTCCCACGGTACTCCGTGGGGTTGGATGGCCGAAAGGCCGACCTCCGGCCTTGCGCGGGTTCAGGCTACGAGGGTGACGAGCATATCATCGGCAGGAGCAGTCGAAAATGCCGGAGCAAGTACCGTCGGACATCAATCAGTCACGTCCTCACGACGCTGCGGGACAACCGTGCATCCTGCAAATGCGGGGAATCACAAAGTTCTTCCCCGGGGTGAAGGCCCTTGACTCCGTCGATCTGGACCTCCACCGGGCGGAGATCCTCGCTGTCATCGGAGAGAATGGAGCCGGCAAGAGCACCCTGATGAAGATCCTTGGCGGCATCTACCGGCCTGATGCCGGCTCCCTGTTTCTGGACGGACAGGAGGTAACCATCGATTCGGTGAACGCTGCCACGCACCGCAAGATCGCTCTCGTCCACCAGGAGCTGCACCTCTCCGACAATCTTGACGTGGCTGCCAACATCTTTCTCGGCAGGGAACCCCGGGCCGGAAACTTCCTGCGACTGATCGATCGCAAGAGGCTGTACGCGGAAACCGAGCGCGTGCTGAGTCGGATCGACACGAACATCTCGCCCCGCGCTCTCGTGCGCGACCTCACCATCGGCGGCCAGCAGATGGTAGAGGTCGCCAAGGCTCTCTCCATCGACGCACGAATCCTCATCATGGACGAACCGACCAGCAGCCTCTCCAGCGCGGAGGTCGAACGCCTGTTCAAGGTCATGAAGGATCTGAAAACCCAAGGAGTCAGCATCATCTATGTCTCGCACCGGCTGGGAGAGGTCAAGGAGGTTGCGGATCGCGTCCTCGTGCTGCGCGACGGGCGCCTGACGGGATGCCTGCAGCTCGAGGAGATCAGCCGGGAACGGATGGTCAAGCTGATGGTTGGGAGGGATATCGAGAAGTTCTACCGTCGGGAGCAGGGGACCGTCGGGGAACCGGTCTTCGAGGTCCGGGATTTCGTCGTTCCCGAGCATCCTCACGAGCGCGTCAGCTTCAGCGTCCACGCCGGTGAGATCCTCGTTCTCGCGGGGCTCGTGGGGGCCGGACGCACGGAGCTCGTCCATGCGTTGTTCGGCATCACCCACCCTCTGGGCGGCCAGATTCTCTTGCAGGGAAGGCCCATCCGGATCGAGTGCCCTCAGGATGCCATCCGGCAGGGGATCATCCTCGTCCCGGAAGACCGCAAGCTCCACGGTCTCATCGTCGAAATGGCGGTGGAGCCCAACATCACTCTTGCGGGGCTGGAGCAGCTTCAGAAACTGAAGCTCATCCGGTTCGATCAGGCGCATGCTTTGGCGGAGGAAATGGTCAAGATGCTCGACATCCGCCTACGGACCGTCCTCCAGCCGGCGGAGTCCCTATCGGGGGGCAACCAGCAGAAGGTCGTGTTGGGAAAATGGCTCTCCCTGAAACCCAAGGTGATGCTCATGGACGAGCCGACCCGGGGGATCGATGTGGTGGCCAAGGAGGAGATCTACCGGCTGATGGAGCAGATGGCCTCTCGCGGCGTCGCGATCCTGGTGGTCTCCAGCGAGATGCAGGAAGTGCTCGGGATTGCCGACCGGATCCTTGTCATGCACGAGGGCAGGTTCAACGGAGAGCTGGGCAGAACCCATTTCAGCGAGGAAGCGGTCGTCACCCTCGCCACAGGAGAGAGATGAATGAGACGGATCGCCGGCATCGCAGCTCTTCTCGTTCTCGTCATGCTGCTCACGACCATCATCGACATCAGCTTTGTGAACCCCTTCAACATCACGAACATCATGCGCTGGACGGGGCTCTTCGGGATCCTCAGTCTCGGGGAGGCGTTCCCCATCATGACCGGCGGGATTGATCTCTCGGTGGGATCCATCGTGGGGCTGGTCGGCGCGCTTTCCGCCTACTTCATCCGCATGCAGCAGTGGCCAATAGCGGCGGTTCTCGTTCTGTGCCTCGCCCTGTCCCTGCTGATGGGATACTTCCACGGTGTGCTTGTGACAAAGATCAAGATGCAGCCCTTCGTGGTCACGTTGTGCGGGCTGTTCATCTACCGGGGACTTGCGCGCTTCTTCATGCAGGACATCACGCAGGGCTACGGCAACGGCTTCCTTGGCTTGAAGTTCCTGGCCCATGGCAGACTTCCCTCCGCCCTGTGGCCGCAGGGAGCCGCGCCGCGCTTTCTGGCGGACTGGTCCCTGCCCATGCCGTTTCTCATCATCGTTGTGGTGGGCATCATCCTCGCGGTTTTCCTCAATCGTTCCGTGTACGGACGGTACATCCTGGCCCTGGGAAGGAACGAGGCCGCGGCGCGATTCAGCGGGATCAACACCGACCGCATGACCATAATCTCCTACATGATTTCTTCCACCTGCGCGGGGCTCGCCGGCATCCTCTTCTCCCTGGATCTGAACACGGTGCAGCCCTCGACCGCGGGGAACATGTACGAGCTGTATGCCATCGCGGGCTGCGTGGTCGGCGGCGTCAGCCTGAAGGGCGGGGAAGGCAACATTCTCGGGGTGATCATCGGCACGGCGATCGTGCGGGTGCTGTACAACGCAATCAACATCCTGGGCATCGCCACGACCCTCGAGTTCGCCGTCGTGGGCACTGTTATCCTCGTGGGGGTTGGTGCCGACGAGGTGATCAAGACCCTGGGGGCGCAGCGCAGGATCGCGGAGTTGCGCGCCGCCGCCATGGGCGGAGGCCGGCGGCCGCCGCCCGAGATCCCAAAAGCCGCCAGTTCTACCTGATTGGCGGCCACGAAGCTCGGACGCATTCCACAGTCCGTGCCGGGGCCGGCCAGGGGCAGTGGCCAGGAGGAGACAAGTGCTCAGTGACACTCCAGCGTCGATAGAGGAACAGGGATACCTGAAGCTGCTGGAGATCAAGGACTCCGACATCCGCATCACGACGCTGAAGCAGGGAGTAGAGGCCGTGGACAAGGGCATCCACATCGGCGGAGCCTTCAGCGCGGTGATCCCCCTGGTATGCCTCTACTACGGCGGGATCGTCCGCCCGAACGTGGCTGATCCCCTTCAGCCCGGCCAGGACCTCTTCGTGCTGAGCAAGGGCCACGCAGTTGCCGCGCTGGCCTCCATCTACGCCGACCTGGGGTATTTCGATTCCTCTGTTCTGAAGAACTCACGGTCCTGGGAAAGCATCCTCAACGGGCATCCTGGACCGCTCCTGCCCGGTATCCATCTTTCCACCGGGCCGATGGGACAAGGGCTCGCCGTCGCGCAGGGCTTCGCGCTTGCCGGCAAGGGTGCTCCGCGCTTCGACGTCTACTGCCTGACCGGGGACGGGGAGATGCAGGAGGGCACGATCTGGGAGGCGGTGATGTACTCCGGCGCCAAGCGGCTGGACAACCTCTGCGTGATCGTGGACAAGAACGAGGGTCAGCTCGACAATCCCCGACAGCTTCAGTTTCCCATGCCGAACCTGCACCAGCAGCTTGCCGCCTTCGGATGGAGGGTAATGGACCTGGACGGCACGCAGTACGGTCCGCTCCTGCAGGCGCTCCGAGCATTCCGTTTCCAGCCCCGTGACGGGCGGCCCACCGCCATCGTCGCCAACACACGCAAGGGCTGGGGCGGCTTTTCCAGCTTCATGGTCAGCCACAAGGTGGAGATTCCCGACGCGCTCGCGGCCCAGGAGCTGGAGGCCCAGAAGCATCTGCGCGATCAGCGGGCGGCGGAGCTCCAGGAGTTCTGGTGCTTCCTCGGCAGCAAC
>DATKLB010000024.1:0-8982 GCA_035542615.1 Spirochaetia bacterium
CTCCCCCTTACTGGACGCCCCAGATCTTCTCGTATTCCGCCTTGTAGCTGTTGCTCGGATCGAAAGTGTTCTGACTGCCGCCTTCCGTGTCGATGTTCTGCTTCGTCACAACGTAAACTGGCGAAACGAAGCCCGACGGGGCTGCGCCGCTCAGCGCCCGGTTCATCTCGTCGATTGCCTGGTACCCCTGGAGTCCGGAAGGCTCGGGCACCGTTGCAATCTGGTAGTCTCCCTTTCGAATGCGGTCATAGGCCTTCACGGTGCCGCCCGCGCCGACAAGCTTTGCATCCTCCGGCTTGACTCCGCCGATCCGCAGGGCCGGAACAAGGAAATCATAGTAGGAGTCGGTGATGGTCATGACATAGAACGGAGTCCCGTAGCGGGAAACCCAGCTGGAAGCAAGTTGGGGCATCTGGATTGTCACTTCAGCAAGCGGAGAGTTCACGGAATCGAGAAGAGTGCAAGACGCGCATTTGGCGAACTCTGCTTTCATCGCCTCGGCTTTGAGCTTGGCGATCGCATTCTGGGCGTCGTAGAGAATAATGGCTCTCCCCTTCCCGTTCGAATCCGCGATGATGGAGTCGGCAAGAGCCTTTCCGATCTCGACTCCGCTGGAGCTGATGTTGTCCCACAGGTGCAGTTCTGGATCAGGACCGGGGTTCGCGGCGGCCTGGAGGCCTATGACAGGGATCTTGCGACTGGATGCATCGGTCATGGGCCCCTGGATCGACGCGGCGTCGCATGCGGTCACGATACCGTCGGGTTGGGATGCGATCGCCTGACCGAAAGCCGCGGTCCACCCGTTCACTGTTCCCTGCCCGTCAAGGGTCGTCACGGTCCACCCGACCTTTCCTGCGGCCTCTTCCATGGCCCGGCCCCACGCCACCTGCAGGGCATCTCGCGAATCGCTTGTAACGTAAATGATCTTCTTTCCCGCGACAGCCTTGAGTCCGCTCGTCGGCCCGTCCCACCTGCTCTGGGGTCCTGTTCGCTGCTGGTTTGCCTGGATTGCTGACTGGACGACCGCCTGGTCCCGAGATGAGATGCTCTGGGCTGCGGCTGAAGCGCTCTTCTCGGACTGGCCGCTCGCAAACAGTGCTGAGCTCAGCACACCCAGGAGACCCGCAACGCATAGGATGAAGACCCTCTCGGATCTCGTCATGCATATCCTCCTAGCGCCTGGAGTTTGAGCCTGCGTATTCGGATTGTCGTGCGGCGAGATTTCGGCAAGCCCAACTGTTTGCGCTGAAATCCGTCTCAGCGCTCGCCCGGTTCTGAGCCCAGGGCGAATACCGGCTTGAGGTCGATATCCAGGTCATGCTCCTGCTGCAGCCGCGAGAACTCTTGCTTCAGGCTGCTGATGGAGACCGAGGGACCGATCACCAGGTGAGCGGAGAGCCGAAACATGGGAGCGCCCGTCCACGGGGCCGGAGCGGTTTCCGTTTCAAGATCTTCGATGTTGATGGAATACCGGCGGATCACGTCCGTTACGGCGTGCACGATTCCCGGTGTGTCCAGCGACACTGCCTTCAAGAGGTAGGGACGACCTTTCTCCTCGCTTCGGGGCTCGTGCGTCGGATGGCAGTCTATGGTGAGGCCGAGCTTCTTGCCGAGCGCGGGCAGTGAACGAGCTACGGAGTCTACAGACGATGCCGGACCTGAGATGAGCATAATGACCGCGAAGTCGCCGCCCAGGACGGCCATCTTGCTCTCTTCGATGTTGCAACCACCGCTGGAAACGGCACCCGATATGTCGTCGACGATTCCGACCCGGTCGGGCCCCACGGCTGTAAGTACAACGAACGCTGTTGTCACGCCCGCTCCGTGGCTTTTTTCACTCGACAGCCGCGCCCTCAGGTCTCGGGGTGGCGATACCGGACTTTCTCCGTGAGGATCTGCTTGAGTGCAGTGGAGACGATCTTTCCCTTGTTCGCATCCAGCTCGTCGTCGCCGGCCAGGTTGATCTGTATGCTGCGTTTCATCGCGGCGCACGTCATTTCATACACGTTTCCCTGAAAGCTTTCGAGGAGGTCAAGAGGTAGCACCATATGATCGCAATATACATTTTCCCTGATGTCTGATCAAGGGAAACGCCGCAATTCTTCTCACAGAAAGCGGCACTAACGGCGCGCGAAGTCGACGATCGCGCGGGCTACCCCGTTCTGGTCCAGCTCCTCGGTGTCCACGACGAGCTGCGCGAACTCGTAGCGCTCGACATCGTATCCGTACAAGCGCGCGTAGCGATCATGATCCCGCGCGTCCCGCTCCGCCGTGCGGGCCAGGACAACGGCGTAGTCGCCGCCCTCGCGGCGGGCAATCCGCTCGGCGCGGACCTCGAGGCTCGCGGAAAGGTACACGGTGAGCGCCATGTCCCGAAGGAGCCAGATGGCCAGCCGCGAGCCCAGAACGTACCCCCCCGTACGCGCCAGCTCGATCTGCATCCGGTCGATGGTGAGATCGTACCGGGTATCTGTCTCCGCCCGTCGCGACAGCTCCTCGAAGCTCATTCCGCTGTCCCGCGCCAGATCCTTGAAGGTATAATTGATGACCCGCAGCCCGAGGCTGTCCGCAACGAGCCGCGACACCGTGGAGTTGCCGCAGCCGCTTTTCCCGGAGATCGCGATCCGCAGATCCGAGCTGCTCACTCGACGTTCCGCAGCTGCTCCCGAACCTTCTCCAGGCTGTCCTTGACGGCGATGACCGCCTGGTCGATTTCGAGAGTGACGCTCTTGGATCCGATGGTGTTGATCTCCCTTCCCAGCTCCTGGCAGATGAAATCGAGCCTCTTGCCCTGAGGGCCCTTCTGCCCGAGCGCATCCATGAAGCTTTCCAGGTGCGCCTTCATTCGTTGGACTTCCTCGTTGATGTCGAACCGCACGAGCTGAACCGCGGTCTCCGCGAGGATTCGCGACTCGTCGACTCCTTCTCCCAGGAGCTCGCGGAATCGCTGGCGGAGGCTTTCCCTGATCTTCGTCTCGATCTCGGGAACTCGTTCTTCGATTGCAGAGAGCCTCCGCTGGATGTCAGAAGCCAGCCGGCGAATATCAGCCTCGGTTTTTGAGCCCTCCAGGACGCGCGATTTTTCGAACTCGTCGAACACCTTTTCCAACAGGGGAACCAGAGCGGTCCACGACGCCTCGGGGTCCTTGCGGCTGACTGCCTTGAGCACACCTTCGAGCCCGATGAAGTCCGAAAGTGCAGGCTGTTCCCTGATCCCGGTCGTCCTGCGAAGCTGCTGCAGCGCCTCCATGTAGGCGCGCACGCGCCCATTGTCGATGAGCACCTCCGTCCCTTCTTCGAGCTCCAGAGCGGAGAGGTAAAGCTCCACCTTTCCCCGCTGAATGCGCGCGGAAAGGAATTCCCTGATCCGAGGCTCCAGTTGCTTGTGGCTGTAGGGGAGGTTGAGGGACAGGTCGAGAAACCTGTTGTTATAGGAGCGGATCTCCAGCACCATCTGGAGGCTGGGATCTCTCGTCTCTCCATGGCCGAAACCCGTCATGCTGGTCATGGACGGACTCCGAAGGATCGAAGCAGCTCCCGACCGAGCTTCCAGTTGTCCCCCGCCCCCATGGTGACGAAGAGATCCCCCGGTTGCAGCTCCGACGTCAGGAAAGGAACGGCCTCACGGGGTTCCTCGAAGTATCGCACGTTGCCATGGTGCGCCGAGACCTCGTTGAAGAGGTCCCTCCCCGTCATCCCTCCCTCGTTCGACTCACGGGCAGAGGCATAGATTCTGTGCAGCACGACCAGGTCGGCGCTTGCGAAGCATTGGCCGAACTCATGGAGAAGGGATCGCGTGCGCGAGTACGTGTGCGACATGAAATCCACGATGAGCCGCCGTTTCGGATAAAAGCGCTTGAATCCTTGCAGCGTTGCCGTGATCGCCGTGGGATGATGGGCATAGTCGTCCAGGAAGAGAACTCCGGCTGCTTCCCCGACGACCTCGCTCCGTCTGCGGCTGCCGTTGAAATCGGAAATGGCCGCCGCCGCGGAGACGAGGTCCAGGGAAGGCGCCCGCGGATGCTCCCGGCTCCACAGGAGACTGCACAACGCAAGCGCCCCGGCAGCGTTGAGGACTGTATGCGCACCCGGGACTTTGAGACTGAAGCGCTGTTGCCAACCGGCGAGCGCAAACCCGCTGCAGCCTTCTCCAGCGCTTTCATCGACAATCCGGAAGGGTCCCTGCGCGCTGCGGCCATAAGGGACTCCCACCAGGTCATCCCTGCGGGAAAGAATGCGCAAAGCTGCGGAAGCAGCGCCCGGTTCGTCGGCGCAGTAGACGAGCTGACCGCGGACCGGCAGGAGCGCGCCATACTCCGCGAAGGCGTCGAGGAGATCCTCCTGGTCCTTGAAATAATCGAGGTGGTCCGGCTCGACGCTTGTGATGAGAATCCGCGCAGGATGGAAATTGAGAAAGTGCCGCCGATACTCGCATGTTTCAGCGACAAAGTATCGACTCCCCATGATCAGCGTTGACCTGGCCCCGAATGCCGGCACCTCGGCGCCAACCAGAACTGTCGCCGGCATTCCCCAGGACTTCAGGATGACGCCGCACAGCGCCGTTGTCGTCGATTTCCCGTGCACCCCGCTGACCCCGCTGGAATCTGACAGCCGTGACAGCTCTCCGAGCGCCTGGGGGTATTCGATCATCGGGATCCCGCGCGCGGAGGCCTCCAGGAGCTCCGGGTTCTCTTCGGGGCGATATGCGGCGGAATGGACTACAAGCTGGGTGTCAGGGGGGAGGTTCTCCGGCGCAAACCCTTCCGCAAACGGAATGGAAAGCTTCCGCAACAGGGCATCAGTGTAGAACGTTTCAGAGGTATCCGATCCACTCACGCGGGCTCCGCGAGCTGACAGGATTTCCGCCAGGGCAGCCATCCCGGTTCCCTTGATGCCGACTAGGTGAATACGGAAGCCGGCGAGGGATTGCGGGAAAATCTGCTGCTCGGCCAATCTCGCCTCCTCGGGGCACCGCTCGCTCATACAGCGCCCGGTAAAAACAGGGCTGGAAACACCGGACTTCCCGCCGTGTTCCCAGCCCGTTATCTCCTAGGGGATTCGAACCCCTGTTGCCGGGATGAAAACCCAGTGTCCTAACCCCTAGACGAAGGAGACCTGATGGTCGGCGCGACGCGACGTTCGACGTCCGCCAGACGCGGTCACCTATAGCCTTCATGAACGCGCTTGTCAAGGGTCGGCAGTTCTCTTGTCGGCAGTTCTCTCGCGGCAGGCGTCGACAGAGTTGCACCGGATCATGCGAACGATATACTATTCATCGAAGGTTGCCAGGAGGATCGCAGACAATGGCCAAGGTGAGCTGGAACAGGACGTGGAGCGAGAAGATGCGCAAGAAGAGCCGCGGGAAAAAAGGAAAGAACAGGAGCCGCAAGAAGAAGTAGCTCCCCGCGGCGAAGAGCCGCAAGGATCAGCCGGTGAGCGAATTCGCGAAGAAAAGCTACAAGAAAGGCGCCCGAATATACCTCGAGTCGGAAGAGGACAGCGGGGAGGTTTTTGTCATCGAGAAGGGGGAAGTTGAGCTCGAGGGCTTCCCCGGGCTGAAGAAGTTTCGCTCCTCCCTGGGCTCGGGCGACATCTTCGGCTTCACGTCCTGCCTCTGCCGTCGGCCCCGCATGGAAACTGTTGTCGCCCGGACCGACTGCACCTGCGCGGTGCTGGGGCGGGACGCGTTCATCGAATCCGTCCAGGGCAACCCCGAGCTGGCCACGCGGGTCATGTCGTACTTCGCCGACGAGCTTCGAGCGTACGACGACATGGTGGCGGTGCCGTCGGAGAAAGCGGCTCCCTCTGACGAGGAAGCGCGCCTGTTCGAGCTGGGAATGCATTTTGCGCGAGTGGGGCGCGAAGCCCACGCACTGTACGCACTGAGTGCGTATCTCGATCTCTTTCCTTCGGGTGCCAGCTCGCAGCAGGCTCAGAAAGCTGTGGCGGGGCTTCGGGCCAAAGGAGTGAAGTCGCCCGCCGCTGTCCAACAAGGACTGGCGCGCCAGTATGCCGACGGTCAGATGGTTTTCTGCGAGCACGAGCCGGGGAAGGAGCTTTTCATCGTCAAGTCCGGCAAGGTCGAGATCCTGAAGGTCATCCCGCCGGACGAGATGCTCCTCTCGATCCTGCGCGAGGGAGATATCTTCGGAGAGCTGTCCATCGTTTCGAGCAAGCCGAGGAATGCCACGGCGTTCGCCATCGGGCAGACAGAGCTGCTGCCCGTCGCGCGTGAATCCCTCTCCGTCCTCTTCGAGAAGTCTCCGGTGACGATCGCGCGGATCCTCACCGCGATCAGCCAGAGGCTCTGGTTCACGTTCATCCGTCTGCAGTCCAGCTTCTACGAGAATCCCCTGACGCGCGCCTACGTGCTCCTCGAGAACAAGCTCATGGAGGAAAGGATCTCGCTCCTGGGCACAAAGCCTGTGACTCTGCCGTTGGGCATCGGGGAGATCCTGGGCATGGCGGGCGTTCCGGCTGACCAGCAGCAGAAGATCGCCGGCGTGCTCACGGACGACCGGAACCTCAGCTTCCAGTTTCGGCAGGTTACCATAGAGAATCCCAGCGCCCTCGAGTCCCGGGCGCGCTACTTCCGCACGCGCGACCACCTGGGAAGCCAGGAGCTGAAAGGAAGCGCAAGCGCGGTCCCCCGCCGGAAGGGCGAGGAAACCCGCCCGACGCGCAGGAGGGAAGAAACCGCCCGTGGCAGCCCGATCGGGCTGGACTCGCATGAGCTCCGGGTGCCGCTGGATACCCTTCCGGAAAAGTAGCGCGTCGGCCCCTCAGGGATTCAGGTCGCGCCTGACTTCGACGCCGAGTGACATTCTTCGCGCGCCGCTGGCTCTCGCGATGTCCAGAACCCGAATGACGATGTCATAGCGGATCCCGCGGTCCGCCATCACGACGATGGGAGAACCGGGCTGCCGTGCGAGCATTCCGGAAAGCTTCTGGCGCAGCTCGTCGAACATGACTCGCTCTTTCCCCAGGTAAACCTGGCCAGCGGCGTCAATCGTAACAACGATGCTCTTCTCGGGTTGCGACTCGGCGGTGCTCGTTGCGGGAAGATTCACCCTCATGCCCGACTGGATGATGAGCGGTGTCGCGATCATGAAGATCACGAGCAGAACGAGCACGACATCCGTAAAAGGAGTGATGTTGATCCCGGCCATCAGGCCGTTGTGTCGAGACCTCGGGTTGCGCATCTTAGCGCGTGAGGAGATCCGTCATCTCCGATGCGCACAACTCCATGTCGTTGACAAACTCGTCGATGCGGCGAACGAAGTAATTGTACGCAATGACGGAGGGCACGGCGACTGCCAGCCCGGCTGCGGTGGTGATAAGGGCCTCGGCCACCCCGCCGATGACGACGGCCATTCCCCCGGTTCCCATTGCCGAGATGTCGCGGAACGCGCGGATGATGCCAAGGACCGTCCCGAAAAGCCCGATGTAGACAGCCGTATTTCCGATCGTCCCGACGATGCTCGTGAGCCGTTCCAGGCGGGACGCCTGGACGGTGACCGCTCTTTCGAGCGTGCTCGAGATGAGCTTTTCATCATGAGACCTCAACTCCAGGCCCTCCTGGACGACGCGGGCGAAGGGCGCCCGTGTATCGCGACAGATCTCGATTGCCCCCTCCCTGTCCTTTCTCTCGATCATTCCCTGGATCCTGCGCATGAACGCGGTGCGGTTCACGCGCATCATGCTCCAGTAGGTCCAGAGGCGGTCGATGATGACTGCAAGGGAAAGAAGCGAGCAGAGCAGGAGCACGTACATTGTTACGCCGCCCGACGCGAATATCTGCCACAGCGTTTTACCAGCAAACATCGGACACTCCTTTTCTTCGGGGACTTTCCTCAGCCGCCTTCGTTGCGAACAAGGATAAACTCCACGCGGCGGTTCTTCCAGCGGTTGTCGAGGTCGGAGAACGGCACAACGGGCTCCGCGCCGCCTATTCCGACCGTGGAAATGCGCGACGCGGCGATTCCCTGGGCAACAAGCGCGCCCTTGATCGCCTCGGCTCTCGCCTTCGACAAGGGGATCAATTCCTGCTCCTGCTCCCTTTTTGCGGCGGCCGGGTTGTCGAAGTTCACGAGGTTCGCGTGCCCTTGGATCGTGATCTTGTACTGGCTGTACTTCCGGAAGATCTCAGCCAGCCGGGCGATCGTGGCAATGTTTCTTGCAACCTTGTCGGGCTCGACATGCGTGAAATCTGCGGTGTTTGCCTGGAACGTGATGCTCGGGATTCTGATCTTGAGGTTGTCCCCGTCCCTGACAACCAGGATATCGACCGGGATGGTCTTGGTGTAGGTGGCCGTATTTCCCAGCACGTCCTTGATCGTGAATGTGAGCGGGTAGTCCTCTGCTGACTGCACAAGCTCGCCGGTGTCCGAGAGGCCGTTCCAGATGATATTGTCAGATGGGGTGCCCTTCCCCGAGAATGACGCGAAGGGATGATTCTCGGGATCGAGAATCTGGATGCTCCAGGTGTCGATCGGGCTGGGGTCCTCCACCTTCAGCCCGATGTTCAGCTCATTGTGGTAGCCGGTATTGTCCGGTGCGAAGGGGAGCGGACCGATGGTCAGGTCGACTTTCGGCGGGCTCGCGTTCACGATGAACGCCGGAGTCTTCGTTTCCGGGAGATTCCCCTTGTAGTAGTCCACCTGGAGGTCTGCCGTATAGGTGCCGTCCGGTGCGAGGGATCCCGCGAAATCCTTGCCGTCCCACGTGACCGACTGCGGCACCGGCGGTGCTCCGCTGAAGTCCTTGACGGAGGTGCCAGCCGTGCTCACGACAGAGAGCTTCCATGACCTGATGCCGTCGTTCAGCTGGACGAGCGGCGTGAAGCTGATTGTGTTCGGCGAGCCGCCGGGCGTCGGTGAGAATCCCGTTGCGGAAGCGGTCAGGAATATCGGCGTGGCCCGCGTGTCCACCTGGATTCCGCGCAACTCCTTGACGGTCTGGTTTCCCGCTTTGGTCTGGCAT
>DATKLB010000025.1:0-9586 GCA_035542615.1 Spirochaetia bacterium
GTCGTCTGGTCGATCGAGGCAGGGCCTCACATACCCGACAAGGCAGTTTTTGCGAAAGAGCTCATGCGTGTGCTCAAGCCCGGAGGGCTGCTGGTGCTCGCCGATTGGAATCAAAGGGACGATCGCCACATACCTCTGAACTTCTGGGAAAAGCCCGTCATGCGGCAGCTTCTCGATCAGTGGTCGCATCCCGCCTTCTCGAGCATCGAGGGCTTCTCCGAGCTTCTGGACGCGACAGGTCTTGTCGAAGGACGCGTAGAGACGGCCGATTGGACCGAGGAGACGCTCCCCTCCTGGATGGGTTCGATATGGCAAGGTCTCCTTCGGCCTGACGGGCTCCTGCGCTTCGGGTTACGGGGCTTCATCAAGTCCATGCGGGAAGTCCCCACCTTCTTGCTCATGCGCCTTGCATTCGGTAGCGGACTGTGCCGTTACGGGATGTTCCGAGCACTCAGGGCGGCTTACTCCCCGCCAGGGTATCGCCAGCTCTCTCGATGCCCTTCCCGCAGCTCGTTGTAGCCTTGCGCGCCGGCGTCACTCGGACGTACACTGGGCAGCCATAGGCCCGCTCCATGTCATCAAGGAAAGCGGCTACACGGGGCGGGTTCTGGTACGATCGGAAGAAACAGCGCCCGGGCCTCCGTGGCGCGAGACGGCGCCGACATGGTACTCGAGATGATTGCAAAGGAAGCATGACATGGGAAACAGCGCAACTCTGTCGCGCGAAGGGGTCAGGAAGTTCTTCGGTCTTTCCCGCATGACTCACTCGGTCCTCGACATCGCCCACCCGGCCATGGGAGCGCTCCTGGTCTTCGGGGGCTTTCCGAGCCCTTCGATCGTAGTGATCGGTCTCCTCGCGGCGTTCGCCGGATTCACGGCCGTGTTCGCGCTCAATGACGTGATGGACTGCAGCGTTGACTGCGAAAAGATGGCGAAGCTCACGGGCAAGAAAGAGTGCTTCGACATCGATTCCGTGGGGTACCGTCATCCCATTGCCCAGGGCGTGCTCACGTTCAACGCAGCTTTGAGCTGGGTGGCCATCTGGGGGCTCCTCGCGCTCTCCCTCGCGTTTATCCTTCGGCCGTTGTGCGCGGCGCTGATGGTGGGGGCGCTGGTCCTGGAAATCGGCTACTGCCGGCTTCTGAGGGTGTCGCACTGGAAGACCGTCCTGTCCGGAGCGATGGTGGCTGTCGGCGGCCTTGCAGGAGTGTACGCGGTGTCCGCCGCTCCCGCCGCGGGCTTTGTCGCGCTTTTCTTTGCGTGGGCTTTTGCGTGGGAAGTGGGCTGCCGCAACATTCCCAACGACTGGAGCGACCTCGAGGAAGACATCGTCATGAAGGTCCGCACGTTCCCTGTCCGCTATGGCAGGAAGGCGTCCTCATGGGTTTCCTTCGGCCTGCTGTGCGTCACCGTGGCTGCCAGCCTGGTGTTCCCCCTCGTCGTTCCTGTCAGGCACCCTCTCGTCTATGCCGCGGGAGCCCTTGCCGCGGGCGTGATCCTGCTGATCGCTCCTGCTGTCCGCTGGGTCAGCGACCAGAAGACGACCTCCGCGATGTACCTGTTCAACCGAGCCTGCTTCTATCCCCTTGCGGTGTGCGGGATCGTCGGCGTGCTGATCATCGTCTGACGTGTTATCGTGTGAATCGCATGAGCTGATCGAGCTTGACAAATGGATACAAATCGCTTACTGCATACTGGGATGGGTGCAAACGTTTGCAAAGAAACGACGCTGAAAGACGTGGCCAGGGCGGCCGGCGTCAGCATGGCGACAGTCTCCAGGAGCCTGAACGACTCCACCCTCATCCCGGAGAAAACCCGAAAGCGCGTTCGCGAGATTGCCGATGGGCTGGGCTTCGAGTTCAACGCCCATGCCAGAAGCCTGATCACCCGACGCGTGGGCACAATCGGAATCATTCTTCCTCCCGACTACGACCAGTTCGGCGTCAACCTCTACCACGGCACCTTGCACAGCTCCTTGAGAAGCGTCCTGGAGTGCAATGACATCGATCTCCTCGTTGCCTTTCTGAACAACCGCTTCACCGGCGGAAACAACATCCGCAAGCTCGCGGCGCGAAAGAAAGTGGACGGGCTCATCATCGTCCAACCGGTGTTCGAGCCTGAGCTCATCGACTATCTCCGCACGAGGGACTTGCCTTTCGTTTTTTCCCACTATCCGCCGCCTGACCCCTGCCCACGGGACGTCGACATCATCTACCCCGACAACGAGTACGGCGGATACCTTGCTGGGCAGTACCTGAGCTCCCTGGGAAGGAAGCGCATCCTGTGCATCGCGACCTCGGTCCGTAGGCCGACGGAGCGGGAGTTTCTGCTGCGGCTGGACGGGGCGCGCCGCGGCCTTGCACAGGCAGGCATTTCTCTTCCCCCCGATGATCTGCTGGAAGGCGACCAGACCATGGAGTCGGGCTACAACGCCGTGATAGGCGCGGCCGAGCGGATCCGCGAGTACGACGCGATCCTGGCCCTCAACGACCTGATGGCGATTGGAGCCATGCTCGCGGTCGGCAAGCTGGGGCTGCGGGTGCCCCAGGACATCGCCCTGATCGGCTATGACGATACCGACCTGGCCGCCTCCATCCGCCCATCTCTCACCACGATCCATCAGCCGCGCGAGGAGCTGTCCCTGGTGACATGCGAGCGGCTGATCGAGCTGATCCGCACTCGCAGGGCCGGCGGCGGCCGAAGCGATGCCAGGCAAACCCTGCTGACGCCGAAGCTGGTGGTCCGCGAGACCACCGCTGCCGCGTAGCGAACGCGCACGAGACGCTATGAAGAAGGTCCGGATCGGGATCGTCGGGCTGGGTCGGCTCGGCATGAAGCACGCGGAGAACATCGCGGTCCGCACCGCGGGCGGCGAGCTGGCGGCAGTCTGCGCGCTGGAGCCGGATCGGGTTCGCCATGCCTGCGAGACGTGGGGCGTGCCACAGGGCTATGACCGATTCGACGCCATGCTGGAGAACGACTCACTGGATGCCATTTTCATCGCTTCCAGCTCGGCCGAGCACTGCCGGCAGATCAGGCAGGCCCTCGACGCCGGCTTCCACGTGTTTAGTGAGAAGCCGCTCGGCGTCAGCCTAGAGGAATGCCTGGTTGCCGAGGAGTCGGTGGAGCGACATCCGGACCTGGTGTTTATGCTGGGCTTCATGCGCCGCTACGACGCTTCGTACAGCAGGGCCAAGAAACTGATCGACGATGGCCGCATCGGTCGGCCCATCCTCTTTCGGGGCTACTCGGTGGATCCCGAGTCCGCCATCGAGGGAGCCATTCGGTTTGCCCCTTCCTCGGGCGGTCAGTTCCTCGACATGTCCGTCCACGACATCGACCTTGCACGGTGGATGATGGGGGCAGAGGCCACGACGGTATTCGCCGCGGGGGGATGCTATGCGCACCCGGAGTTCGCGCGGTACGGGGACGGGGACAACCTGGCGGCTTTGCTGCGGTTCGACAACGACGCCATGGCGTTCCTTCTTGCCGGCCGCACCGCGGCACACGGCTACGCGGTTGAGACAGAGATCATCGGCACGAAGGCTGCGCTTCGAGTCGCGACCGTGCCGCAGAAAGACATGGTGGAGCTGCTTGATGACAGAGGAGCGGTGCGGGAGTGCTCGCAGAGCTTCCTCGAGCGCTTCGACGCAGCCTATCGCGCCGAGACTCAGGAGTTCGTCGACTGCATCAGGGAGAAGCGCAGACCCCAGGTCACGGTGCGCGACGGCGTGATGGCCACGAAAGTCGCCTTTGCCGCAATGCAGTCGTTTCGCCGCGACGAGCTGGTGCGGATTTCCTAGCGGCTCTCAAAAAGGAGGAACAGGATGAAGGTTGGACTGGTCGGGGCAGGAAGGATCGGAAAGATTCACGCGGAGAACATCGCACACAACATCCCGCGCGTGCAGATTGTGAGGATTGCGGATGTAGCGGCGGACAAAGTCCGCGACTGGGCAAAGGGGATTGGCGTCACGCAGGTGAGCGCCGACGCGCGCGACCTCCTGGCAGACCCCGAGATCAAGGCCGTCCTGGTATGCAGCTCGACAGACACGCACGCGGACTTGGTCGTGGCCGCGGCGGAGAAGGGCAAGCATATCTTCTGCGAGAAGCCGGTTGACCTCACCGTGGCGAAGGTGAAGAAAGCCCTTGCCGCCGTCAAGAAAGCCGGCGTTACCCTGCAGGTCGGGTTCAACCGGAGGTTCGACCACAACTTCCGCCGGGTCCGGGACCTCGTCAACAAGGGGGCGATCGGTGACCCCCACATCCTGCGCATTACCTCGCGGGATCCGGCGCCTCCCTCCCCGGAGTATGTAAAGGTGTCGGGGGGAATATTCCTGGACATGACGATCCACGACTTCGACATGGCCCGCTACCTGGCGGGCTCCGATGCCGTCGAGGTCTATGCAAAGGGCGCGGTTCTCGTGGATCCGGCAATCGGCAAGGCCGGCGATGTGGACACCGCGGTGGTGACCCTCACTTTCCAGAACGGGTGCATTGGCGTGATCGACAACTCGCGTCGGGCAACCTATGGCTACGATCAGCGGGTGGAAGTCTTCGGGTCGAAGGGCGCCCTTGCCTGCTCCAACGACACGCCGACCTCCGTGACCCTGTCCAACGAGACAGGGGTGGCTGGCGACAAGCCGCTGTACTTCTTCCTCGAGCGGTATCACCAGGCATTCCTTGACGAGATGAACGCGTTCTTCGATTCGGTGATCGACAGGAAGCCCAGCCCGGTGGGCGACATCGACGGCCTGAAGCCGCTTCTCATGGGATTCGCGGCGAAGAAGTCGCAGGCGGAAGGCCGTCCCGTGAAGATCTCCGAAGTCGATGATTGACGGAGGCATGACATGAAGAGCGTCCGGCTGACCATGGCGCAGGCGCTCCTGCGCTTTCTCGATGCCCAGTATGTCGACTTTGACGGAGTCGAGACAAAGTTCGTGAAGGGCGTGGGCGGCATATTCGGGCACGGCAATGTCGTTGGCCTGGGAGAAGCGCTTGCGCAGGGCGGCCACGGGCTCACCTATTTCCAGGGCCACAACGAGCAGGGCGCGGCGCACATGGCCATCGGCTACGCCAAGCAGATGAACCGCAGGCAGATCATGGCGGTCACAAGCTCGATCGGCCCCGGCGCGCTCAACATGGTGACAGCCGCGGGGGTCGCCATGGTGAATCGCATTCCCGTGCTCCTTCTGCCCGGGGACGTGTTCGCCTGCCGACAGCCGGACCCCGTTCTCCAGCAGGTGGAACGCTGGGAAGACTACACCGCCACGGCAAATGACGCGTTTCGCGCAGTCTCGCGCTACTGGGACCGGATCAACAGGCCCGAGCAGCTCATGGCCGCGTGCATCAACGCCATGCGCGTGCTGACCGATCCGGCGGAGGCCGGTCCCGTGACTCTTGCCCTGCCCCAGGACGTACAGGGCGAGGCGTGCGATTATCCCCAGGAGTTTCTGGAAAAGCGCACCCACTACGTGGAGCGTCGCCTGCCCACGCGGGGGCAGATCGATCGGGCGGCTGCTCTCGTGAAGACCCGATCAAGGCCCATCCTGATCTGCGGAGGCGGAGTCCGTTACTCCGAGGCGGGCAAAGAGCTTGCGGAGTTCTGCAAAGCCTTCGGCGTGCCCATGGGTGAGACCCAGGCCGGCAAGGGGGTCATATCGTGGGAAGAGCCGTTCAACCTGGGCGGAATTGGAGTCACCGGCGGGCTTGCAGCCAACCGCATCGCCCATGAAGCGGACCTGGTTATTGCCGTGGGAACCCGGCTTGGTGACTTCACAACCGGTTCGCGCAACCTGTTCAAGAATCCGAATGCCGTCGTGCTCTCCATCAACGTGAACTCCTTCGATGCCGCAAAGATGAACGCGGCGACAATCGTTGCCGACGCCCGGGAAAGCTTGAAGGCGATGACGGCAGCGCTGCGCTCCGCCGGGTGGAAGGCCGGCTGGAAGGGCGAGGTGGAAAAGATCCGCTTTGAATGGCGGAAGGAGGAGGACCGGCTGTACACCCAAGAGGATCCGGCGGGACTGTCAGAGGTGCGTCTGCTGGGAGAGCTGAACGAGCACCTCCTTCCTCACGACGCGATCGTGGTGGGAGCCTCCGGAAGCCTGCCCGGCGACCTCCAGCGGGTGTGGCGCACGCGCGCGCCCGACTCCTACCACATGGAGTACGGGTTCTCCTGCATGGGCTACGAGATCGCGGCAGCGGTCGGCGCAAAGATGGCGGCTCCCCATCGGGAGGTGGTCGCCCTCGTGGGGGACGGATCCTACGTGATGCTGCACTCCGAGCTCTTGACCGCGATCCAGGAAGGGATCAAGATCCACGTCGTCGTCTTCGACAACGCCGGCTACCAGTGCATCGACAATCTCCAGACCAGCCAGGGCATCGTGAAGTTCGGAAACGACCTTCGCCGTCGCGATCCCAAAACGGGCCGGCTCACGGGGAGCCTGATCCCGCTGGACTTCGCGAAGAACGGTGAGAGCTACGGCGCAAAGGGCTATTCGCCAAAGACCCTGGCCGAGTTCCGGGACGCGGTGAAAAGCGCACTTGCAGGCACAGTGTCCACGGTGATCGACGTCAAGGTCACTCAGAAGTCCATGACGCATGACTATGAGTCCTGGTGGCGCGTCGGCACGGCGCAGGTCTCCGAGAACCCGAAGGTCGTGGAAGCGGCGAAAAAGATCAGCAGGGAAGTCGAAACAGCAAGGAAGTTCTAGATGAAAGAGAAGCGAGTGCGCCTCGCGATCGCGCCCATTGCCTGGACGAACGACGACTTGCCCGAGCTGGGCGCCGCGAACACTTTCGAGCAATGCATCTCCGAGATGGCCCTCGCGGGCTACGAGGGCAGCGAGGTGGGCAACAAGTATCCGAAAGATCCCGCGGTCCTCAGGCACTTCCTGGACGTGCGCGGGCTGACCATTTGCAACGCCTGGTTCAGCTCGTTTCTCACGACGAAGCCCTATGCCGATGTGGAGCGGGCGTTTCTCCAGCATCGGGATTTCCTTTACGCCGTCGGAGCGCGCGTGATCGGAGCAGCGGAGCAGGGCCACTCCATCCAGGGGATGCAGGACGTTCCTGTTTTCGAAGGCAAGCCGCGGTTCACCGAGGATGAGTGGAAGCGTCTCGCCGAGGGGCTCAACAGGCTGGGCGAGCGCGCGCGGGAGAAGGGGATGACGCTGACCTACCATCATCACATGGGCACGGGCGTGCAGACCACCGCCGAGGTCGACCGGCTCATGGAGACGACCGACCCTGAGCTCGTGTCGTTGCTGTACGACACGGGGCACCTCGCGTTCTCGGGGGAGGACTACGTTGGAGTCCTCGAGCGCCACGTCGGGCGCGTCCGCCATGTGCACCTGAAGGACGTGCGCCTCGAGGTCCTTGACCGGGTGAAAAAAGAGCGCTGGAGCTTTCTCAAGGCGGTGAAGGAAGGCGTGTTCACCGTGCCCGGGGACGGGGGGTTGAGCTTCGAGCCGGTGTTTCGCCTGCTGGACAAGAAGGGCTACACAGGTTGGTACGTCGTGGAAGCGGAACAGGACCCGGCAAAGGCCAACCCTTTCGAGTACGCCGTGAAAGCACGCGCGTTCATTCGAGAGAAAGCCGGAATATGAGGGAGGATTCGATGAAGAGCCAGAACGACGAGACTCGACTTCACCTGATGACAAGGACAACGCCCTCGGCGCTCTGGAACGATTCCTGCTCCCTCCAGGAGCTGGGAGATTCGATCCGTCACAACGGCGCGGTCGGAGCCACGTGCAACCCGGTGATCGTTCTCACCGTACTGAAAAAGGAGTGGGCGCTCTGGAAGGACCGCGTGGCTGCGCTCATCCGGGAGATGCCCTGCGCGACGGAAGGTGAGATCGCCTGGCGCGTGGTGGAGGAGATGTCGATCAAGGCAGCCGAGCTTCTCAAGCCCGTGTTCGACCGGGAGAAGGGACGCAACGGCCGGCTCTCCATTCAGACAGATCCCCGGCTCTACCGGAATCCGAAGGCCATCGTCGAGCAGGCCGAGCACTTCGCGGGGTTGGCGCCGAACATGATCGTGAAGATTCCGGCGACGCGAGCTGGCATCGAAGCCATTGAAGAGGCCACGTGGCGCGGCATCAGCATCAACGCGACCGTGAGCTTCACGCTACCCCAGGCCATCGCGGTTGCAGAGGCGGTTGAAAAGGGGCTCAGGCGCAGGGAAAAAGAAAACAAAGACATCGGCGGCATGGGACCCGTGTGCACATTGATGGTCGGGCGGCTGGACGACTGGCTCAAGGTAGTAACGGAGAAGCAGGGAGTCATCGTGGATCCGTGCGCGCTCGACTGGGCCGGGGTTGCCGTGTTCAAGAAGGCGTATCGGATCTACAAGGAGCGCGGATACCGCCTGCGGCTGCTCTCAGCCGCGTTCCGCAATCACCTGCACTGGAGCGAGCTCATCGGCGGGGATGTGGTGATCTCTCCTCCCTTCGAGTGGCAGAAGCGATTCAACGATTCCGCCGTGACCGTGGAAAACCGGATCGACAAAGCAGTGGATCCGAAAATCGTCGACACGCTGTCCAGCGGGTTCGGGGATTTTCGCCGGGCCTTTGAAGAGAACGGGATGCGGCCGGAGGAGTTCGACGAGTTCGGCTCCACGCGCCGGACCCTGCGGCAGTTCTGCAAGGCGGTGGACGACCTGTCCTCTCTGATCCGGGACCAGATGATTCCCAACCCCGACGCCTGATCGAGTAGATCAGTTTTTCGGGGATTCCCAGCCCGGCCATCGTTCCGATAAGCCGCAAGGTTTTTTGTTGACGATGATCGGCTTCCGCATTAACTATTTCATGATGGCAGGCTGGTTGCCGGTGAAGTGCAAATGCAATCGTTTGCATATCGGCGGCAGATTTAGAATTGCACACGCAAAAAGCTGTAACCGCTGCAGCGAGCTGATCCAACCTACAAGAAACAGTGTCTATCGAATTACGGGACCGTTGCGCGCTGCAGGTCAACTACAGGGGTTTCTGCCTCTTTGCCTGTGGAAAGGAGGTGAGAAGCTGGAAGGCAGCAGTTATAGCGCCGTCACGAGAAATTGTTCATGACGGAAAATGTGGCTTGGCAACAAGGATGCCAGCGGCATCCCCGAACATTTCTCACCCATGAGGAGCGTCGTATGAGGAAATTCCTACAGGTATCCATCTTGCTGGCCTTCAGCCTTCTGCTGGTTGGGGCCGTTTTTGCAGGAGGAGGGAAGGAACAGATGGCCGGAGGGGGCGGAGGAACGGGCAAGCTCGTGCTTGCGACAAACAACGCTCCTGAGGGCAACGGTATTGCGCAGGCCCTGCGCCAATGGGGCCAGATGAAGGGAATCCAGGTAGAAGTGGTCGCGGCTCCCTACTCGAACATCTATGAGAAGGAAGTCCTCGATCTGTCCCAGAAGACAGGGCTCTATGACATCGTCCTTCTGGACGACCCCTGGTTTACCCAGTTCGCTGAGAACAAGTGGCTCACCAACCTGACCCCCTATTTCGTCGCGATCGGCCAGGGCGGACTTTCATCCGATTTCATCGACAAGTCAACAGCAATCTGCAAGTATCCCTACGCGACGGGATTGATCTATGCCTTT